>DASXDC010000115.1:0-2773 GCA_036490855.1 Chthoniobacterales bacterium | reverse complement strand
CAAGTGCAGAGCTTTTCGTGCGCCGCAAGCGCTAGGTGGGAAAAACGGATGGAGGGCAGTCCAAGATTCACGCTCTGACTCGGTTTCCCCTCTCGAACCCGCGACCAGTGCTGTTGGCGGCCCGGCTCGCGACAACAGCGGCTTCGCGGGAAAGCAAACCGCTTTCAGATGCAATCTTGGCCTGTTGGGGCGACGAGCATGGCAGAAATGTGACGATTGTTGTCATTGCTGACATTGTCTACGCCGGAGATACTGGAATCATGAAGCCATCATTCCTTGTGATGAAAGTGATCGAATCGATCCATCGGGCCGTTCGGCTCGGCGTCCTCGCCGCACTGATCCTCTGCGGCAGCGGCCTTTCCGTAATCGCGGCTACGGCCGAATCAGATCGGCTCAGCCCGCCGGCCAAAGATTCAATCCCGGTCGCGTTCCTCATTTCGGAGGGCGCGGTCGTGATCGATTTCACCGGGCCGTGGGAAGTCTTTCAGGACGTAAACATCCCAAGTCGCCAAGGCACACCGTTCCGTCTCTACACGGTCGCGGAAACGACGAAGCCGATCCGAACGAGCGGCGGAATGCAGATCATTCCCGACTACAGCATCGCGAATGCGCCCGCGCCGAAGGTGATTGTGATTCCCGCACAGAATCCGCCGAGCGAGGCCGTGCTGGATTGGATCAGGAAATCGTCCAGGAACACTGACGTAACGATGTCGGTCTGCACCGGCGCATTTATCCTGGCGAGAACCGGGCTGCTCAACGGAAAATCCGCCACGACCTGGCATGGAGCATTCGCCCGCTTTGAGCAGACCTTTCCGGATATCCAGCTCAAACGCGGCGCGCGTTTTGTCGAGAACGGAAGACTCGCTACGGCGGGCGGACTTTCGTCAGGAATCGATCTCGCGCTGCGCGTTGTCGAACGCTACTACGGGCGCGAAGTGGCGCAGCAGACCGCCTACACCATGGAATACCAGGGAGAAGGTTGGATGAACCCGGACTCAAACCGCATCTATGCTGAGGCGCCTGTCTCGACGGCGGCACATCCGGTCTGCACGGTTTGCGGGATGGATGTCGATCCCAAGGTGGCGCCGAAGGTCACTTATCGAGGCACTAGTTATTACTTCTGTTCGGAGAACGATAAGAAAACCTTCGAGTCGGACCCGGATAAGTTCGTTAGGGCCAAATCCAAACAGTCACACTAAAGACGGAACGCGGGAGTTATGGCGATATCGCCGCCGCGCTCGCTCTTTACCGCGTTCAATGTGTCTTCGTTTGGAGCGAAGAAAAGGCTTGCCCGGCGATCTCGGTGAAATACAAACCTACTAAAGCCATGAAATTCGCATCAATCATCCCAGCATCTCTTCTGTTGTTTCTCGGTGGGTTTGCCTCACCCGGCTTTGGGCAGGAATCTCACTGGGGATCGCCGGGGGAGGAGACGGTGAAGTTCATCGTTGCGGCCGAGGCGAAATGGGCCAGTTCGGCCTGTAGCCCGCAACCGGATCTTAAGGATGTGATTGCGGACGACTTCCAGGGGACGTCGCCAAGCGGACGGCGCTACGGCAAGAAGGACGCGATCGCCTCAGATACCAAGGCGCTCGAGCGCGATTGCCAACTCGGCGAGGTGAAGGTGCGATTTTTCGGCGACTCGATCGCGCTGGCGTATGGAGCGGAAAGCGCGGTCTTCAAGGCTAAAGATAGCAAGGAGACAAAGCATTGTCTGGTCTGGACCGACACGTGGCTCAAACGCGCCGGGAAATGGCAAATCGTGGCTGCGCAGGATACAGGCATCCCTTGTAATCCTTAGGCAGTCGCATTGATCCTCTTGCGCATGGCGCTGAGCGCGGCGCGGCGATCCGCCGGGAGTGCGGCGTGGTATTGGGCCATGGTGGAGGCTGGCGTGTAGGCGACGATACACGGCTCCGAAAGGCAGAAGGAGGAATTAAGATTTAGGAAGTCTCATGCACCGCACCGCTGCCGCCTTCGCAACCCTCGAGCAGCCGCGGCGATTCCATCCGCTCCTCGCCCAAGCCGCGAAGGCCAGCGTCGGACCGCGCCAGCGCAGCGTCTCGACCTTTTTGAAGAGTGGCGCATCGGTGCGCAGCGGTCGTGAGATTCTTGAAGAGCAGCGCTGGATCGCGCCGTTGCCGAGCCGTCTGCCGGGAAATCTTCTATCGGACGGTGTTGGTTCAAGAGTTGGGCGGCACCCCGGGCGTCGATCCCAAGGATGAGGGGTAGCCGTTGGCCGCATCGCCCACCAGCGGAATTGATGAGCGCCGTCGGTTTCTCGCCCTCGGGGCATGATCGCGGCTCGTTAGGCCAATTCGCTCCCAGCCTCAGCGGCTCGCTTAACCCATGTAGTAGCCGCCGTTCACATTCAAAACATGCCCGGTGATGTAGCTCGCCATCGGCGAAGCGAGAAAGAGCGCTGCGTCGACGATCTCGTGCGCATCCCCGAGCCGGCCTAACGGAATCTGCTTCTTGAAATTCTCCGTTACCTCCTCCGGCATGCCTTTGCTCATCCCGACGTCGATGAATCCAGGCGCGATCGCGTTGACCGTGATCTGCTGTCGGGCAAACTCGCGCGCCGAGACCTTCGTCAGCGCAATGATCGCGGCTTTGCTCGAGGAATAATTCGCCTGGCCGAAAAGCCCCATCTGTCCGCTAACCGACGAGAGGTTGATAATCCGGCCGCCCGCTCGCAGGACGGCGGCGGCCTTTTGCGTGACGTTGAAAGTCCCGGCGAGATTCACCCGGAGCACGCTTTCGAATTCTTCGA
>DASXDC010000114.1:0-3002 GCA_036490855.1 Chthoniobacterales bacterium | reverse complement strand
TCATCCGCGAGTGGCGGAGGTGAACCGGCGCGCCTGCGAGATGCTGCGCGCGGTCTTTAACGGTTATGTCGGGGAGCCGTCGCGGCTTGGCGATGCGGCGGCGCGGCGGATCGAGCACGAAGGTTTGCACCGCACGGTCTGTGATTACATCGCAGGGATGACCGACCGCTATCTGCTCGAGGAACATGCGCGGCTTCTCGCCTAACGAGGGTCGTTAGGCAGCGTTGCCGGTTTCTTCGCGCAGGAACTGGATGAGCAAGCGAAGGCGCTGATTCAGGTCGAGCTCCTCGAGCAGCCGCTGGCGCCTTGTCGGATCGCTGATGAAGGTGGAGGCGATAAGATCGGCGAGCATCTCTGGATCCGACATTTCGCTCAGATAACGATCAATTTTCTCCGGCAGCTCGCGACCGCTCTCTTTCAGCCGGGTGTAGAATTCCAAAACCTTCGCAGCGAGCGCGTCGGTCTCGACTGTGAGCTTGGTGCGGGTCTTGAGCGGCTTGATGCGTGCGATCGGGAAGGGTGCTTCCTGTTCGAAGGCGCTGAATTTCACCCGGCGAATTCCCTGGAGGATGAGATCGGAAGTGCCGTCGCTCCGGCCGACGCAGGCACGGATGAGGCCGACGGTACTGACCGGGAAAAAGTCGTCGCTTGTTTGCCAGGAGGCACGCTCCGGCCTAACGAGGGCGACACAAAGCATCCGGTCGTCGTCAAGCGCATGCGCGAGCATTTTCCGGAAGCGCGGCTCGAAGACGTGGAGGGGAAGGAGAGCGTTCGGGAAAAGGAGCACACCAGTGAGCGGCATGACGGGCACTGTGTTAGGCAATTCGACAGTCTCGGGCATTCGGCGGTACCGTTTTCTCTATTTACTATACGCACGACGGGCGCGGCAGAGATCTGCCAAGGTTGGTTGCCCGAGGACGACAGTGCGATCGAGCGAAGCATAGGTGAGGGCGGAGCCGAGTAGAGCGAGACGGCGGCGCGATGCGAGGCCGAGTGTCCCGATACCCATGGCGGCGACGGGAAAAGCCAGACGTGTTTCCTCAAAAAAGGCGAGGAGGCGTGCGAGCTGCGCCGGCGTGTCGGTACGAGTGGCGACTTTGAGGATCGCGGGCTGGTACCCGGCTGCGGCCTGAGCGAAGCGGCGGAGCGTGCCTAACGACGGCGTGTCCCGCAAATCGTGGCGCGAAAGAATGAGCCCGACGCCACGGCGCTGCATCTCCTCGCGGAGTGCGGGCATTCGCCTAACCGATCGAAATTCCAGGTCAACCAAAGCCGCTCCGGCAAGAAAGCGAAGAATCAGGTCGCGACGTGTTTGAAGAGGGAGCCGGCCTGCGCCGCCCTCGGCCGGATGGCGCGCGGTGAGAATAACCGGCGCGCGCAAGCGGGGGAGCGCGAGTTCGATCATGCCTAACGAATGATGAAGCAGATCGAGGCGCAACTCGAAGAAGTCGGGAAGCCGGCGCAGGCGGGGCGCACGCTCGAGAGCGGCGGGGGAAGCAATGACGCCGACCGTGCGACTGCGGCCTTGCTCTTGGTTAACCGGCGCTTGAGCCCTCATTTTTGACTTCGGGCGCGCAACTTGCATGGCAGAATGCGCTCCGCGGAGAAATTTTCTTACCATGCTCGCCCGGCAACAGGAACTAAACGTTCAGTTCCACCAGCTCATAGACGCTTTCGTGCTGGCATTCTCGCTCTTCGCCGCGCACGCCCTGCGCTACTACGGCACGGCTTGGTTGGATCTGCCTTATTCGATCGATCCGTTCCGGAACTATCAGTGGCTCCTGATCGTGATCATGCCCTTCGGGCCGATCCTGCTCGACCTGCAGGGATTTTACCAGTCGCCGATCAATAAGGGGATTTGGAAATCCTTCGTCCAGATCACGCGGACGATGATTTACCTCAGCATCATGGTGAGCGTCTGCGTCATCTTCTTACGTCTTCCGCTCGTCAGTCGCGCCGTTCCGCTGCTCTTCATTCTTATCGCAACCGGACTGCTGCTGTTGAAGGAAACGATATTCGTTAGGCGAGTGCGCCGGCGCGCGGCGCGCGGGCAGATGCGGGAGCGGGTGCTTCTGGCGGGCGTGCCGCAGGACATGGCGGCGCTCGAGGAGTCACTCACACGGGAGGAAACGATTTTGCTGCAGGTGGCAGAGAGGATCGATATCGAGAAACAGCCGATTTCCGATCTGGTCGAAGCGATGCATCTGCACGCCGTCTCGCGCGTCATTTTCGCCGCCGGCCATGGACAGCTCAATCGCATCGAGCAGGCGATCCGGCGCCTGCGAGCTGGAAGGGGTGCCAGCATGGCTGGTCGCGAACTTCATCCAAACGGCGATCGCCAAACCGGATTTCGATGCTTTCGGCGGACGCCCGATGCTTGTCTTTCGTTCAACGCCGGATGTCTCCTGGGCGTTTCTGATCAAGGGAATAATCGATCGCGTCGGGGCCCTCGTCTGTTTGATCGTCTTCACGATTCCGATGTTGCTCATCGCCCTCGGCATTCGCTTTTCGTCGAAAGGCCCGATCATTTTCCGACAGGAACGGGCGGGCAAAAATGGGAAGCCCTTTGTGATGTATAAATTTCGCTCGATGGCGAGCGACGCCGAGATGCGGCGCGCGGAATTACTTCCTTTTAATCAGATGCGAGGGCCGGTTTTCAAGGTGGCAGAAGATCCCAGAATCACGCCGTTCGGGCGCTGGCTGCGGCGCACGAGCCTGGATGAATTGCCGCAGCTCATCAACGTCCTGAGGGGAAACATGAGCCTCGTCGGTCCGCGGCCGTTGCCGCTTTACGAGGTGGAGAATTTTGAGAACACCGCGCAACGCCGGCGGTTGAGCGTCAGGCCGGGACTAACCTGTCTCTGGCAAATCAGCGGTCGCAATCAAGTGCACGATTTTGGCGACTGGGTGAAACTTGATCTCGAATACATTGATCGTTGGTCGTTAGGCCTCGATCTGAAGATTCTTCTGCGGACGATCCCGGCCGTGCTCTTCGGCTTCGG
>DASXDC010000113.1:0-3548 GCA_036490855.1 Chthoniobacterales bacterium | reverse complement strand
TTGTAGTTCTTCATTTTGTAGGCGGCCGCGCCGGCGTCGAACTCGATCCGATCAGTCTGCCGCGCTCCGGGATTTTCCTGGAGCGTCTTTTGAAAATGATCGTAGGCCTCGGGAAATTTCTGCTGATCGTAAAGTTCGAGGCCGGCTGAGGCCGCTTGCATCCATCCCGCACCGGCGAGAAAAATTGCCACGGCGGCGGTCGCAATCGTCGTTCTTTTTGCTCGAGCCGGCGCCGTCGCGCGGCGGCGCGAGCTCCTGCGTTCGTTTACCAAAAGGGCAAGCGCGAAAAACAGAATCGCGGCCGCGAGCGGCCACTCGTAGCGCTCGATCGGCCGGCGCGAAAGCGCCGCATTGATGTCGGCCACCTTCATTTTGCCAAGGCCTTCGCTGAAGAGTTTCTTCATCGTCTGCGGGCCGTTCTCGAGATGGAGATAAAAGCCGTTCGCCGCCTCGGCGATCTCGCGCAGCCGCGCTTCGTCGAGCTTCGATTTCACGATCTGCCCTTTCGCGTCCTTCACGAAAGCAGTTCCGCCGTTATCACTCTGGATCGGGATGAGCGAGCCGCCTGGCGTCCCGACGCCGATGGTGAAAATGCGCACGCCCGCGTCTGCCGCTGCTTTCGCGGCGCGCACCGCATCGCCGCTCAACTCTTCGCCATCAGTGAAAATAATGAGCGCGCGATTGCCGGTCGCGGCTTTGCCGAAAGTCCGGGTCGCGAGCGCGATCGCGTCGGAGATATTCGTCCCGCCTTCCGGAATGATCTTGGTGTCGAGCTGGTTGATGGAATCGGTCGCCGCGTCGTAATCGATCGTGAGGGGAGCCTGCAGGAAAGCGCGCCCGGCGAAGGCGATGAGGCCGACGCGATCCCCCTGCAAGTCGTTGATCAAATCCTGCGTCGCGAGCTTCACCCGCTCGAGGCGATTCGGCTGAACGTCGTTCGAGAGCATGCTGCGCGAAACGTCGACCGCGAGGATGAGATCGAGCCCTTTCCGTTTTACTTCGTCGTAGGCGTAACCCCAGCGCGGGCGCGCCAGACTAACGAGCACGAAGGCGAGGACGAGTAGAAGGAGGAGGAATCGAAAAATGCGGCGCCCGCGGTTAACCGTCCCGGCAAGCTGCGGAATCAGACGGGCAGCGACGAAGCGCCGCAATTTCTCGGCGCCATGCTGTTCTGCGTGCGCGAAGAAGAAGACGAGCAACGGCAGTGCGAGCAGACCCCAAAGCCAGATTGGTTCCCCGAAACTCACGGCAGTTTTTTCCAGATGGTTTGCGAGAGGAGCAGTTCCGCCAGGAGGAGTCCCGCACCCGTCATCAGGCAGACGGGAAAGAGATCGCGATACTGCTGATACTTTTTCACCGAGACGGTCGACTTCTCCATCTTGTCGATGTCGCGATAGATCTGCTCGAGCGAATCGGTGTCGGTCGCGCGGAAGAACTGTCCGCCGGCGATCTTCGCCACTTCCTTCAACCCAGCTTCGTTGAACTGCACCCGCTGATCGCGGTAGATAATGTCGCCCGCCACGTCGGTCACCGGCCGTCCGTTTTGCGGATCGAAGACCGGGACGGGCGCGACCCCGTTGATCCCGGCGCCGATCGCGTAGAGCTGAATCTTGAGCGCCTTGATCGCTTCAGCAGCGGTGCTGGGAGGAATCTTACCGGCGTTATTTTCGCCGTCGGTCAGGAGCACGATGGCGCGGCTCTTCGATTTTTTGTCGTTCAATCGGTTGGCCGCCGAAGCCATGGCGGAGCCGATCGCAGTTCCATCCTCGACCAGTCCGATGCGAACCCGATCGAGATTCTGCAAGAGCCAATCGTGATCGAGAGTCAGCGGACTAACGACATAGGGCCGGCCGGCGAAAGCGATGATCCCGACGCGATCGTTAGGTCGGGCTTCGATGAACTTCCGCGTCACTTCCCGTATGGCGTCGATCCGGGTGGCGGATTCGCCGCCGACCGTGAAATCCTTCGTCAGCATCGAGCCGGAAACGTCGAGTACGACCATGATGTCGATCCCGCTTGCTTCCACCTCGGTCAGGCTCTTGCCGAGCTGCGGACGAGCGAGAGCGAAGATGAGAATCGCGAGGGCGAGATAGAGAAGTCCATGCAGGATGCGGCCCGCGCGCGAAGTGCTGCGTTTGCCGATCGCGCGCAGGGTCGAGGTCGAGGAGAAAACCAGAGCGGCGGCCGCGCCCCGTTGGCCGCGCAGCCACATGAGAAGCGGCACGAGCAGGAGGAGCAAAAGCAGCCAGGGATGCGCGAAGGAGAATCCCCACGGTGAATTCGGCGACCAAAAATCAGGCAGGTTCAAGCGCGCCTCCTTTCACGAAACGTTCCGCTTCGTCGAGCAGAAGCCGGCTATCTTCGCGAGTCGCCTCGTAGCGGGCGAACTTGATCAGGTCGCAGCGACTCAGGAAATCGCTCAGGAGCGATTGCTCATCCGCCGAGAAGGGCGACGTAGCGGCGAGCGCATTAAGAAACTCGACCGATGTCTGCCGCGTGACCGGCAGTTGATATTGCTCTGTCACATAACGCCGCAGGATATCGGAGACGCGGATGCTGAATTGATAGGGCGTCAGCTTGTCGATCTCGGTTTCGACCCGGGCGAGAAGATCGAGCGCGCGTTGCCGCGGCGTCTGCACCGCAACCGGACGATTCCGCCAGCGCTTGATCAGCCAGATCGTTAGGCCAATGAGCAAGAGCGTGCCCGCGACCACGCAAAAGATCATCCAGGGCTGGAGGAGGAAATAATCCACCGGTCCTGAGATGTCGTGAAATTCCTCTGCGAGAAAAATCGGCATCGCGATTCTGGCCTAACGACGGCCCATTCGGGTTTCGCGCTGTTTGAAAAAGGCTCGCAACGCCGGGAGATAATCGTCGCCCGTCCGGAGCGAAATGGCGTCAATGTTGTTCCGGCGCAAAGTATGCGTGACTTCGGCGCGCTGCGCCCGCGCTGCCTCTGCGAAGCGCGTCCGGGTGCGGCGATCGCCGGTGTTGAGCTCGATCTGCTCGCCAGTCTCGGCATCCTCCAAGGTAATAATGCCGACGTCCGGCAGCGATTCCTCGCGCTCGTCATCGACCCGGATGGCGATAAAATCGTGCCGCCGGCTCGTGATCGTCAGGGCACGGGAAAAGTCTTCCGACTGAAAATCGGAGATGAAGAAAACAACCGAACGCCGGGTGACGACGTGATTCAAATAATCGAGGGCCAGACTCGGGAGGGTGCCGCGACCTTCCGGCTCGAAAAACAGGATCTCCCGGATCAGGCGCAGGGTATGGGAGCGTCCTTTTTTTGGTGGAATGAAGAGTTCAACGCGATCGGAGAAGAGGACGAGGCCGACCTTGTCGTTGTTCCGGATCGCGCTGAAGGCGAGGAGACAGGCGACCTCCGCCGCCAGCTCGCGTTTCGACTGCGCGACACTCCCGAAATTGCCCGACGCGCTCACGTCCACGACGAGCATGACGGTGAGCTCGCGTTCCTCGGTGAATTTCTTGACGAAGGCATTCCCGAGCCGCGCAGTCACATTCCAGTCGATCGCGCGAATCTCGTC
>DASXDC010000112.1:0-3619 GCA_036490855.1 Chthoniobacterales bacterium | reverse complement strand
ACTCGGGGAATTTCATGCCATCATCTCAAGTGCTCATCGGGCCCAAGTGGATCTGATGAATCACTTTTCCTATGATCAAGTTTTTCGTTGGCGCAGTCGTCGGCATCTGTCTTGTCCTCGCAGCCGAATATTTCTATGTCGCCCGGGGCGGCCTCAACATGGCAACTGATCGCGGACCGCTGCCGATGGAGCGTTGGCTTACGCAGAAGGCGCTCACGGCTTCGATCGGGAAAAGCGGGGATGAGAAATCGCCGCTCCCGGCCGACGAGACGAACCTGCTCGCGGGCGCGCATATTTATCAGCAAACCTGCGCCGGTTGCCATGGTCATCTCGGGCAGGGGCCGTCGGGACTTTCGAAGCGGGTTTACCCGCACATCCCGCCGCTCCTTCCGCCGGGTCATGGTGTGACAGATGATCCGGTCGGCGCGATCCATTGGGTGGTGAAGAACGGCATTCGCTTCAGCGCGATGCCATCGTTCGCCGGAAAGTTGCAGGATAACGAACTCTGGCAGGTCAGCCTCTTCTTGCACGGCGCCGACAAACTGCCCACGCCGGTCCAGGACTTCTTGCACACGAAATAATCGCGCCGAAGTGCCGATTCCGCCTAACGAGAAGCGCTCGCGTCTCGTTTTCGCTCGCGCCCTCGTCGGCGCGTCTTCGAGGCGGTCGCTTTTCGTTCGCAATCGAAGGGTGCGATTCTAAAATTCAGGCTCGCATGAGCCGCGTCTGCCTTCTTTCCGATATCCTCGCCAGCCAGGTGGCAGCGGGAGAAGTGATCGAACGCCCGGCTTCGGTCGTGAAGGAACTGGTCGAGAATAGTATCGACGCCGAGGCGCGCTCGATTGAGGTCATGATCCGGCGCGGCGGCATTTCGCTTATTCGCGTGACCGATGATGGCGTCGGGATGGATCGTGACGACGCCTTGCTCTGCCTGGAACGACACGCTACGAGCAAAATCCGAACGGCGGCCGATCTCGCGACGGTCGGCACGCTTGGGTTTCGGGGCGAGGCGCTCCCCAGCATCGCAAGCGTGGCGCGCTTTCGCCTAACGACTCGGGAAAAAGAGGCGGTTGCAGGCACGGAGGTGCTCGTCTCCGGCGGCAAGATTGAAACCGTGCGCGACGGCGGGGAGGCCCCCGGCACGCAAATCGAAGTCCGCTCGCTCTTCTACAATCTGCCGGCGCGCCGCAAATTTCTTCGCTCCGAAAATACCGAGACGCGCAATATCGAGCACCAGCTGAACCTGCAGGCAATCGCGCATCCCGACATCGCGTTTTCGCTCGTGCGCGACGAGCGCCTCGTCTTCCAGCTCCCCGCCAGTCGGAGTTTGCGCGATCGAATTCGCGACCTGCTCGGGAACGAACTGCTCGCCCGACTTCTCGAGGTCGAACCGGCCGCGCGAGGCAAGGTGCGCGTCACGGGCTTCATCGGCCAGGCAGGCGTGAGCCGCGCCAGTCGCGGGCAGCAATTTGTCTTCGTCAATGGTCGTGCGGTCGAGAGCCCAGTCCTGGGCGCGGCTCTGAAAGAGGGTTATCACACCGCGCTGATGAAGGGACAGTTCGCGGTCACCTTTCTCTTCGTCGAGCTCGATCCGGCGGAGGTGGATGTGAATGTTCACCCGGCGAAACGCGAGGTGCGCTTTCGCGACCCGGCCACCGTCCGTGAAGCGGTCGTGGCAGCGATCCGGCGCACGCTGGAGAGCGACCGGAGCAGCTGGCAGGAGCAATTTCGCGCCCCGGCCGTGGAGCCAGAGAAGCTATTCGTTAGGCCGGAATCTCCCGTCGCCCCGCGCGCCGATCCGGAACCGGTCCTGGGGGTAGTGACGAGCCTGCCCGAGGCGAGCGCCGCGCGCTTTCTGCCTAACGAAGAACGGCGGCCGGTCAACCAACACCATTTTCGCATTCTCGGGATTCTGAACAAGCTCTACGTCCTGATGGAAAATGCGGAGGGTCTCGTCCTGGTCGATCAGCACGCGGCGCATGAGCGGATCCTGTTCGAGGAGCTGCGGCGGCGGATGGAAGAGCAGGGCGTACCCTCGCAACGGCTCCTCCTTCCGCAGGTCATCGAGCTCGCACCGCGCGATGCTGAATGGATCGAACGCAACCTCGCGACGCTGCAAAAGATGGGGCTGGGAGTGGAGGAGTTTGGCCGGCAGACGTTCAAGCTCGAGAGCCTGCCGCCCTTCCTGAGCGGGGCCGATCCGGCGCGTCTGCTCCAGGACGTAATTGACAGCCTGAAGTCCGCCAGCCAGAGCAGCTCGCCGCTGCGGTTAGGCGAAGAGATGATCGCCAAAACCGTCTGCCGCCACGCGGTCAAGGCGAACGATCTCCTCCGTGCGCCGGAGGTGGAGAAATTGATTCGCGATCTGCTCGATTGCGAGTTGCCCTACTGCTGTCCGCACGGACGGCCGACGATGATCCAGATCTCGTTAGGCGAACTGGAGAAAAAATTCGGTCGCAAGGTTTAGCGCCAATGCTTCGCGATCAGCGCCTTGATCGCGGGTGTTTGCAGACGGTAATTCTCCTCCTCGCGCGTCGGCAGGTCAGGGAACCATTTCCACCAATACATCCCGGCGATGGTTGGGCATTTCTTCGGCAGATCAAGCGCGACGTCGATGCAGCGCTGTTGGATTTGCTCGGCATTCGGGCCGCCCATTTTGAAAGCCCAGGGCTCGGCCGCGGCGCGCGCGCTCACGTTGTAACCGATCTCGACGAAGAGAACTTTACGGTTCCCGTGCGCCTGCGAATAGCGGGTCAGTTCAGCGCATTTCTTTTCCCAGGCGGCGGCGATCTCCGCTTCATTCGGGTCCGGACTTTTCGTTAGGGGGAAATAGGCCAGGACGCCGATGTAATCGAGTGCGTCCCAGAAGGTCACGTCCTGGAAGCTGTCCCAGTTCCCGCCATAGGTCAGCTTTCCGTGATAAACTTCGCGGATGGCGGCGATGATCTTGCGCCAGCGCGCGTCGAATTTCTGCGCGTAGCTAAATTCGAGCCCGATGCAAAAGGTGCCCGCGCCGTGGGCCTGCGCGATTTTCGCCATCTGCACGATCCAGGTTTCATAATCGCCGAAGAAGCGATCCCACTCCTCCTCCGTCTGGAAGTTGATCTCGCCGCGCCAGAGAAATTTCGTTCCCCAGTAGGCGATGTGCGGGATGAGCATGACCGACAGGCCGCGCTCCCGCGCCCAATCGAGCGGCACGGTGATGTGGCGGAAATTGTCATCCATCCGGAAGCGGACGTGGCCGTCGTTTTGAATCTGGGCATAGGGATGAATCGCGATGCTGTTCACGCCTAACGATTTCAGCTCGTCGAGCGTCCGCGCCATTTCCGGGGTGGCCCATTCCCAGCCGGAGGTCTGGCAGGAAACGGTCATGCCTTTATCGAACGAACCGGCAGGCTCCGCCGCCCGGATGTCGTTAGGCAGGAAGAGGCCGAGGAAGCCGCAGAGGATCGAACCGAATCTAAGGACGCCGCGCCCGGAAGCCATCTCGCAGAAGGTAGTAAACAAACAGGCTATTGTAGCGCAGATAACGACCGAGCAATCGCCCCGGCTCGGAAGCGGCCCGGAAGAGCCAGGTGAGCCCGAGGCGCTGCATCCATCCGGGAGCATCCGGTTTCAA
>DASXDC010000111.1:0-5448 GCA_036490855.1 Chthoniobacterales bacterium | reverse complement strand
GCGCGCGCGCCGGGGCGAGCTCGACATCTCCGCCATCTCGATTCACGCCTACGCCTACGTCAGTGATCGTTATGCGCTTCTTCCCTGCGGCGCGAGCATGGGAGACGGCTACGGCCCGATGCTGGTCGCGACCGATCCGGCCGCACCGAGCGCGAGCGCGCCTAACGAATTGCGGGAATGGCTGCGCGGCAGAATGATCGCGATCCCGGGGAAAATGACGAGCGCCTATCTCGCGCTCCAGCTTTACCTGGGCGGATTCGAGCATCTGGTGGTGCCGTTCGACCAGATCTTCGACGCGGTGAAGGAAGGACGCGCCGCCGTCGGGCTGATTATTCACGAGGGCCAGCTGACTTACGCGAACGCGGGCTTCCGCCAGCTACTCGACCTCGGGCAATGGTGGAAAGCCAAGACCGGGCTGCCGCTGCCGTTAGGCGGGAACGTCCTGCGGAAAGACCTCGCGCCAGAGGTGCGGCGCGATCTTTCGCAGATCATGCGCGAGAGCATCGACTATGGGCTGGCGCATCGCGAGGCGGCGGTGCGCCACTCTCTGCCCTATGCGCGCGAGATGGACGCGGCCCTCGCCGGACAGTTCATCGGCATGTATGTGAATCACTATACCCGCGACTACGGCGAGAGCGGGCGGGCGGCGATCCGCGAGTTTCTGCGCGCCGGAAGCGAGAGAGGTTTTGTTCCGCCGACGGCCGAAATCGAGTTCGTTGGCTGACGAGCGTTTCGTCAGGGTTTGGACTGATCCTTCTTTGCCGGTTGGCTCGCCTCCTGGACGAATTTTTCCACCCGCTCCAGTTCCTTCTTAAAACCGGGAACGAAATCGGAGGTGCCGTACTCGAAGAGGACGACAAAACAGAAAGTGAAAAAGACGAAAAGGATGAACCAGAACAGAGTCCGAATGAGGCCCACGCGCGGACGCTAACTTAGGCGCCCTCTGCGGTCAACGCTTCGTTAGGAGGACTCGCCAGCTTCGCGCAAGCATGCTTCGGTAGGAGGATGCGCGTCCCACTCCTCGACCTGAGCGAACAATACCGCTCGCTCGCCGCAGAAATCCACCGCGAGCTGGACGAAATCCTGCGGACGCAGAGCTTCATTCTCGGCCCGAAGGTGGAGGAATTTGAGCGCGCGCTCGCCCGTTATTGCGGCGCGAAGCACGCCGTCGGCGTCTCCTCCGGCACCGATGCGCTCCTCGACATCCTGATGGCGCTGGGGATCGGGCCTAACGACGCCGTGATCACGACGGCCTACACTTTTTTTGCCACCGCCGGCTGCATCGCCCGGGTCGGAGCGACTCCGGTTTTTGTCGATATCGATCCGGTCACTTTCAACATTTCGCCGGCAAGGGCGGCGGATTTTCTCGCCCGCTGCCAGCGCAATGCGGAGGGCCAGTGGATCGATTCGGCCGGCCGGATCGTGAGCGCGATCGTGCCGGTGCATCTCTTCGGTCTCTGCTGCGACATGGATGCAATCAACAAGATCGCCGCCTCCTATTCGCTGACGGTGATCGAGGATGCAGCCCAGGCGATCGGAGCCGAATATCCCACCAGGGACGGCCGGGCGCGCCGGGCTGGGACGATGAGCGCGGCCGGTTATTTCAGTTTTTATCCTTCGAAAAATCTCGGCGCGGCGGGCGACGCGGGAGCGATCGTTTCCGATGACGTCGAGCTGACGGAGCGCTTTCGAATCCTTCGCCAACACGGAATGGAGCCGCGTTATTTTCACCACCTCATCGGCGGCAATTTCCGGCTCGACTCGATCCAGGCCGCCATCCTGCAGGTCAAATTGCCACACCTGAACGAATGGTCGGCCGCTCGACGGAAGGCGGCGGATGTTTATCGGGAGGAATTCACGGAACGCGGCCTAACGAATGAGCTGACGCTCCCGGCCGAGCCCTATCGGGAACGCGGCCTAACGAATCACCACATCTATCACCAGTACGTGATCCGCGCTCCGCGGCGCGACGCTCTGCAAAAGCATCTCGCGGCCCGCGGGATCGGCTCGGCGATTTACTACCCTCTCGGTTTGCACGAGCAGAAATGCTTTGAATCGCTCGGTTATCGGTCCGGCGATCTGCCCGAGACGGAGCGCGCGGCGCGCGAGTCGCTCGCCCTGCCGATCTATCCCGAGCTGACCCGGGCGATGCAAAGCGCGGTGGTGGACGCGGTCGCGGAATTTTACGCCAGATGATCCCGGATCTCAGCTTTATCCATCGTTTCGTTCCCGGCTCATCGGAAGGGACGCTGCTCCTTTTACACGGCACGGGCGGGGACGAAAACCAGTTGCTCGCACTCGGGCGGGAGCTTGATCCGAAGGCAACTTTGCTCAGTCCGCGCGGTCAGGTGCAGGAAAACGGCAGCCTGCGTTTCTTTCGCCGGCTGGCGGAAGGCGTCTTCGACATGGATGACCTGGAAGAGCGCACGAATGATCTGGCTGATTTCACTCTGGCGGCGGCCGAGCGTTATACACTGAATCCCGCTCGGATCGTGGCGGTCGGCTATTCGAATGGTGCGAACATCGCCGCGAGCATTCTTTTGCGCCGGCCCAAGGTGCTGCGGACGGCGATTTTGTTGCGCGCGATGGTGCCATTCATGCCGGAGACTTTGCCCGACCTGCGCGGCGCACAAATCTGGATCGGCGGCGGAAAACAGGATGCGATCATTCCGCGAGCCAATACGGAGCGGCTGGCGGAACTCCTGAGCGGCGCGGGCGCGGAAGTAACGGCCCGCTTCTTCGACGCGGGCCACGCCCTCACCAACACAGAGCTCGTGCTCGCGCAACGCTGGCTGAAGGAGCGCTGGCCTAACGACAGCCTAACGAATTTTGGCTAGGGAAGCGCAGCCGGGGGATGGAGCTGTCTCTCCTCGAGCGCCGGCCGATCCCATTTCCCGAGGCTCGAGGCCGCATCGTAAACGCTCTCGGCGAAGGCGAGAAGCATCTCATCCGGCGACGCCGCATTCCGGACTGCGTCGTAGGGCAGGACAAATTCATGCAGTGGCGCGTAATAGCTGGCCGCCGGCGGTTGCACCTGCGCCTCGGCAAATCCTGGCGGTTCCGGATAGGCATAGGAATAATAGAGCGGATCGGGGCTGGTCGCGCTCCCGGGCCAAAAGCCGACGCTGCTGACTTCCTGCGCGTAGGCTTCGCGGGTCACGCTGTCGGGCAAATGCGGAATGCCTCCCGGATGTGGAGGCGCGGGCCGGCCCGAAAAACGCGTCACCGCGAGGTCGAAACTGCCCCAGAAGAAATGCACCGGACTGCATTTGCCGCAGAAACGGGAGCGGAATTTTTTCAGGACCCGGTCGGACTGAAGCAGGACGCGCCAGAAGCGGTTGGCCGCCGCCGGATCGTAGGTGCGATGCGTCTCATCGCGGTCGAACGGAATCGGATCGGCGATCTCGTTAGGCGTGAGATTGATCTCCACCGGCAGCTCCAATTCCTCCAGCGCTGCCATAGTCGCGCGGTAGAAGTCGGCGACTGACTGCGCACGCAGCGGGAGAACGCGCAGCCCGCCGTCATTTTTCAGAATGCGCAGCTCGTGACTGATGAAATCGAAGCGGATCTCGAAAAGATGAAAACCGTGCGGGATTGGCGAAGTCGTTAGGCCACGCGCCGTAAGGTAAAGCGTGACGTGCCACGAGTGATTGATCCAGGGAGTGAGGGTGAGCCGGATCTTGCCCACAATCTGAGTCCAGAGCTGGAGTGTCTCGGCCGTCGGCTGCCATTCCGGGTAGGAAAGAGCCGGCCAGAACCGGGCACGGTCAGCGTCTGAAAGCGGTGGAAGAGCGGGCGGTACAGACATCTCGGCGAGGAATCTACTCCATGGGCAAAACAGTTGCGACCGCGCGGCAGCGAGCCTATATCAGTCGCTCGCTTATTCGGCGGAGAGGGTAGGTACCGAAGTGGCCAAACGGGGCGGACTGTAAATCCGCTGGCTTACGCCTTCGCTGGTTCGAATCCAGCCCTGCCCACCACCTCGCGCCGGCCGTCGTAAATTCTCCCGAATCTGGTTTTACCGAGATCGATAGGGAGATTTCCCCTAACGAATGCCAGCCTGCGTTTCTGCGGGGCACGCGGACGGCCGGCTCCTAGGGTTGGCGAAAGATCTCGCCGCCCTTCATCACAAAGCGAACCTGCCTAACGACCTTGACGTCTTTCGTTGGATCGCCTTCCACCGCCACTAAGTCCGCCAGCTCGCCGGGACGAATTCGGCCGCGATCACTCAGCCGGAAGATGGTGGCGTTGCCGCTCGTCGCCTGACGCAGGACTTCGAGTGGCGTGAAGCCGTACTCCTGCACGAGCAATTCCATCTCGCGCGCATTCTCCCCATGCGCGAAAACGCCGACGTCGCCGCCCATCGCAAAGGTGACCCCGGCATCGCGCGCGGCTTTCATGCTCGCCCGCTTTTCCCTGATCCGGGCCGGCTCGGGCATGCTCCCTTTTTTCCAGCCGCGATACTGCTCGATCGCGTCTCCGGCCGCGACCGTCGGACAATAGGCGATGTGGTGTTCTTTCATCAGCTTAAAGACGGCGGGTGTGCCTTCGTCGCCATGCTCGACCGTGTCGACCCCGGCCAGAATCGCACGTCGCATTCCTTCCGCGGTCGTGGCGTGCGCCGCGACCGGGCGGCCGGCGTCATGCGCGGCTTTGACCGCGGCGGCCAGTTCCTCCTCAGAAAAAGTGGGGCGTGAGGGCTCGCCCGGACCCCATCGATAATCGGCGTAGAGCTTCGTCCAATCGGCGCCTTTGCCGATCTGCTCGCGCACCGCCCTAACGATTCCATCCACTCCACTCGCCTCCTCCCCGCCCTGCGGCAGATCGAGATCGGTCGACAGTTTCGGACCGTAACTTCCCGTCGCCACGATCGCGCGCGTCACGACGATCATGCGCGGGCCGGGCACGATCCCCTGGTTGATCGCTTTTTTTAATCCGACGTCGCCATAGCCCGCGCCTTCTGTCCCGAGATCGCGCACGGTGGTAAAGCCGGCCAGCAAGGTGGCGCGCGCATGAGCGGTCGCGGCGGCGGTGCGAAAGGAAAGCGATTCGTTGGTCACCTGTTCGTTCCAGGGTGTCTCGTTGTAGGGATGGAGGAAGAGATGGGAATGGCCTTCGATCATTCCCGGCATCAGGGTGTCGTTAGGCAGATCGATCGTGCGGGCGTCGTTAGGCGGGGAAATGTCCGCCGCGGGTCCGGCCGCTTCGATTTTGTCGCCCCGCACGAGGACGGCCCAGCCAGGGTGGAAATCCTGGCCATCGAAAACCGCGGCCGGGCGCAGGAGACAAACCGGCGGCGGGGCGGGGTCGGTCGCGGTGCTAAGAGTTGGAATCACGGCGGCAGCGAAAAAGAAGCAGAAGCAGGCATTCACGCGAGGAACTTTACCACAAGCCCGGCACAAGCCGCTTCGTCCTCGCAGAATAAGCGTGATATTCGGGATACTGCTG
>DASXDC010000110.1:0-9064 GCA_036490855.1 Chthoniobacterales bacterium | reverse complement strand
TTCTTCGGCGATTTCATCCGGGCATGGCGAATCGAAAACTAGGTTGTTTGAGCGTTTTTCTCTTCGTGGCGCTCTGTGCCAGCCTGCTCGTGAATTTCTTTCTCGCCATCACCGCCATTCATAAATTGGAGAACGGCGGCGGGGAGGAGGAATCGCGACCGCGCTTTCGAGAGACGATCATCGAGCGCGGGACGCACGGCAGCGCAAACAAGATCGCCGTCATCAGCCTGCGCGGCCTGATCAGCACCGGTGTGCCGGGGAACATCGGCGAATCGATGGTGGACGACTTGCGCTGGGAATTAGAGCAGGCGCGGAACGACGATAACGTACGGGCGGTCGTGCTCGAAATCGATTCGCCCGGTGGCGAGGTGACCGCTTCAGACATGATCTACAACGCGGTCGTGAAGACGCGCGCCAGGAAACCGGTCGTCGTCTACATGGAATCGCTCGCAGCCTCGGGCGGCTACTACGTTTCCTGCGGCGGAAAATATTTGATGGCGAACGAGACCAGCATCACCGGGAGCATCGGCGTCATCATCGAGACGCTGAACTACGAGCAGCTCTTTAACAAAATCGGGCTCGCTTCGATCGTCTTCAAAAGCGGGAAATTCAAAGACATGCTCAATGGCGCGCGACCGATCACGCCGGAGGAGCGCGATTACATCCAGAGCTTTGTCATGAAAACCTACGACAGATTCCTCGGGATCGTGGCCAAGGAACGCAATCTTTCGGCCGACACTCTGCGCAATGGGATCGCCGACGGGCGGATTCTTTCTGGCCGCGACGCGCTCGACGACAAACTGATCGACGGCCTCGGTCAGATCGAGGACGCCTATGCGAAGGCGAAGGAACTCGGCCACGCCGAGAACGCGAAAATCGTAAAATACGGTCCACCCTTCAGCCTCGGCCGGGTCTTTCGCATGCTCACGAAAACCGGCGACGCGAAAATCCAACTCTCACTGCCCGGGCCGATCGCTCCGCAACTCGAAAGCGGACACGCCTACTTTTTGCCCAGCTTTTACGCTCCGTAGCAACGGCGCGGCGCAATGTTCGACAGCCTGATCAATGCGCTGCTCGTCGCCGCGGGCCTCTACGTTTACCTCTCGCTTTTCCGCCAGGTCGCGGTGCTTGGGGGAGGCGCGGCGGTGATTGACGAGCAGACTTTCGGGCTGCCGGAGGTCTTCGCCGCGCTTCTCCTCATCGCCTGGTTTATTCTCAATATCGTGGCCGCCACAGAAGTGGAGCATGCCGTCCTGCAGACGCGCGAGCTTTTCTACACCCTGGGATTTTCACTCGGGACCGTCTTTGTTCTGAGCGTGCTCTTGAAATTGCGCGGCTTCAACATTACCTCGTTAGGCGGTTTCTCCCGGATCGGCTTTGGCCGCATCGTCAGCATGGCCGCGGTCCTGCTTTTCGCGGCCTATCCGCTCCTCTTTGCGGCCGACGGCATCTCGCGCTGGTTTCTCGGGGAAGGCACCAGCCGGCAACAGATCATCGAGATGTTCACCGGCTCGGAAACGCTCCAGCAGCGCATTCTTATCATCATTCTCGCGATCACGGTCGCGCCCTTTGCGGAGGAATTCATTTTCCGCTTCTTCCTCTACGGCGTGCTCAAGCGTTACCTCGGCCGCGGTCCCGGTCTCGTCCTGAACGCGCTCCTCTTCGGTGCAGTCCATGTGCATCTGCCGAGCCTCGCGCCGCTCTTTGTCCTCGGCGGCTGCTTCACTCTCGCCTATGAATGGAGCGGCTCGATTCTCGTCTCGATGACGATGCACGCCCTCTTCAATTTCATCTCCCTCAGCGCGCTCGCCTTTCCGAATCTCCTCCCACAATGAAGCTCCGCGAGCTGGGCGAGGATCGGCTGATCGCGCAGCTGACTGCGCGTTTACCGGCACGTCCGGACGTAATTGCCGGGCCGGGGGACGATTGCGCGATTCTGCGCACGCTTGGAAAAGATCGGCTCCTCCTCCTGAAAACCGATTGCGTGGTGGAAGGCGTGCATTTTCTGCCTAACGAAAAGCCGGCGCGGGTTGGCTGGAAGGCGATGATGCGCACGCTGAGCGATTTCGCTGCCATGTCGGGCCTGCCGCAATATGCGCTCATCACTCTCGTCGCGCCGGCCGAACGGGAGGCGCGCTGGGTGAGACAACTTTATCACGGCCTGCAGCACGCCGCCGCGCGTTTCGACGTCGCGATCGTCGGCGGGGAGACGAGCGGAACGAATGGGCCCACCGTGGTTTCGATCAGCGCCGCCGGCTCAGTCGAGAAAACGCGTTGCGTCCGGCGGAACGGCGGCCACGCAGGCGATTTTCTTTTTGTCACCGGAACGTTAGGCGGCTCTCGCCGGGGCCGGCACCTCAATTTTTTGCCGCGCATTGCCGAGGCCCGCTGGCTGACGAAACATTTCCGGATTCACGCGATGATGGACCTGAGCGACGGTCTCGGAGCCGATCTTCCGCGGCTGGCCGAAGCGAGCGGAGTCGGCTTCGAGGTCGAGGAAGCGGCGCTCCCGCGCACCGCTGGCTGCTCCATCGGAGAAGCGATCAACGATGGCGAAGATTACGAACTCCTTTTCGCTCTTTCGCCTAACGACGCAGCCAGATTAAAAAAGAACTGGAAGAGAAAATTTCCGCGCCTGCTTTTGACGCAAATCGGCGCTTTCACTCGACCGTCGGCCGGCGACAGACGCCGCTCCTTTCATGGCTTCCTTCATTTCCGATAGCGTGGAGGCGACGATCGACTTTGCCCGTCAGTGGGCGGAGACGCTTGTGCCTAACGACGTCGTTGCGCTGGTTGGTGATCTCGGCGCAGGCAAAACGCATTTTGTTAAAGGCCTGCTCCAGGCGTTCGGAAGCACGGACGAAGCGACAAGTCCGACCTTCACCCTCGTGCATGAATATCGGAGTGGCCGGTTGCCGATTTTCCATTTCGATTTTTATCGGATGGAAGAGCGGGCGGAGATCGAACAAATTGGTTTCGACGATTATCTGGAGGACGGCGGCGTGTCGGTGATCGAATGGGCCGATCGCTTTCCGCAAGTGCTCCCAGTCCGCACCCGCTGGGTGCGGATCGACGTCGCGGGCGAATCGAAACGTTTTGTTTCGGAGGAAAAGAAGTGAGGGTGCTCGCGCTCGAACTTTCGTCACCGGTCGGCAGCGTCGCCTTTGTCGATGATGAAGGTCCTCGCGATTTCCGGGCCTTTCCGGCCGACCGCAAAGACTCCGGGTTCTTCTACGAAAATCTCCGTCGGATTTATGAGAAAGGCGCAAAACCGGACATGATCGCGGTCGGCCTCGGCCCCGGTTCCTACGCCGGTGTGCGCATCGCCATCTCGACCGCGCTCGGCCTCGCCGCCGCATCCGGTGCGCGCCTGCGCGGGGTGCCTTCGATCTGCGCGATCGATCGGCCGGAATATTTTTTTATCGGTGACGCGCGCCGGAATTCCCTTTTCTTCGCCCGCATCGAGCAAGGCCATTGCCTGGAAGGCCCCGGCCTAACGACGGCGGAAGAATTACATGAGATGTTGAACGCGGCTCGTGAGACGCCGGTCATTGCCACGCAACCGCTGCCTTCATTTCCGCAGGTCGTGGTGGAGAATCCTTCCGCACTGCGTTTGCTCGAAGTCGCGCTCCGGTCGGATGAAGAGGGAGATGTGCTCGAGCCGATTTACCTGCGCGAGCCCTACATCACGACACCACGAAAATGAGTTCACCGGGCGCCGAACGTTGCTGGGCGGAGATCGACCTTGCCGCTTTGCGGCATAACGCCCGCGTCGCGCGGGAGCGGGTCGACGAGCAGACCGAGCTGCTCGCGGTTGTGAAGGCTAATGCCTATGGGCACGGAATGATCGAAGTGGCACGCGCACTGCAGGACGAGGCGAATCTCTTCGGTGTCGCCAACCTGCACGAAGCCATCGATCTGCGTCGCAGTGAAATCGCGCAGCCGATTTTGATTCTCGGCCCGGCGCTGCCGGAGGAGCGAGCAGAGATTTGTGCACGCGGTTTTATTGCTTCGGTCTCCAGTTTCGAGGAGGCATGCGCCTTTGCCGGCAATCGCGCGGGAATCAATTTCGCGATCGATACCGGGATGGGACGGATGGGTTGCCGGGAGGAGGAAGCGCTCGCCGAGCTGGAGAAAATCGCCGCCCTTCCCGGCCTAACGATTCACAGCATTTCCACTCATCTCCCGGCGGCGGACGAGGATGCCGTCTACACGGAAGCCGAGCTGGTGAAATTCGAGGAACTCGTTAGGCAGATGCGCCACCGCATTCCCGCCTCCTACAAAGTGCACGTCCTGCTCAGCGCCGGGATTCTCGGCTTCGCCGGGCACCGCTTCGACCTCGTGCGTGCGGGATTGATGCTCTACGGCAGCTCGCCTTTGCCTAACGAACAGCGATTTCTCCGGCCGGTCATGAACCTGAAGGCGCGCGTCACGCTCCTGCGCGATTTGCCGGCCGGGCGGACGGTGAGTTATGGGCGGACTTTCGTCACCACGGGACCGACGCGGGTTGCGACGATCAGCGCCGGTTATGCGGATGGATATCCACGGGCGATTTCTAATCGTGGAGGGACCGTCCTGATCCGCGGCCGGCGTTGCCCGCTTCTCGGCCGGATCACGATGGACCTGATGATGGCCGAGGTCAGCACCGTGCCCGGAGTGCAGCTCGGCGATGAGGTGGTGCTGATCGGGAGACAGGAAAGCGAAGAAATCCTGGTGGCAGAAGTGGCGGCGGGCGCGGCCACGATCGCGTGGGAAATTTTCACCGGAATTGGCAGCCGGGTGCGCCGGATGTATTTGTGAGGCAGAGATGTTCCAGATCATCTTCAACCAACTCAGCGCAGCCGAAATGGCGGCGTTGCCAAAAACCCTCCAGCTCGACTTGCTGGCCGAATTTCAAATCTTGCCGGAGGATCTCGACAAACTTGATGCCAGCCGCTTCGGCGTGATCGAGCGCGAAGGAAAGAAGCTGCATCGATATCGGGCGAAAGACTACCGCATCTACTTCGAGCGCAGCCCGGAGGGCGTGACGGTGCATCGCGTTCTGCACAAAAACACGCTGCGGGATTTCCTCTTCCGGAGCAAACTTCCGATGGCAGAGGACGATCAGCTCGGGAAAACCCGGGAGTTCTGGAAGCTGATCGAGCAGGGCGAACGGACCCGTAAAGCCTGAAGGGATTCACGCGCTCAGGCGCGCCTGTTGGTTAGGCTTGACAGCCCGCGGCTTCCTCCAAACACTCGCCGCAGTCGAAGCGATCGCTTCGATCGAGCCCGCCACGCGAGCTTATCAACCACAGCCAAGAAAGAAACTTATGAAAACAAAACTTCGCGCACTCGCGCTCGCAATGATCGCCTGGCCACTCGTTAGTCTGCAGGCGCAGAAACCAATGACGGAAAAGGAAGGTGCGGCCTCCAAGCCGACCGATGTTTATCACGTCTTCATCGCGAAAGCCGCTCCAGGCAAAGCCAAAGAAATGGAAAACTGGCTGAAAGAGCCGGATCCGAAAGACCCGAAAGCTAAGATCCTTATCCTCCGTCATGAGGAAGGCGACTCCTGGGATTTCGTGGTGATCCAATACATGGGCAAAAGCGCGAAGGTCGAAGTCGGCGAACCGAACACAATGACTCCGCAGCAACGCTCCCTCGTGGAATGGCACGGCGACACCTTCGTCAGCGGTCCGCCTTGGGCGGCGTTTGCCAAAGAGATGGGCTTGGAAGGCGCCGCCGCGAAGTCGGCAGACTCCGTCTATTTAGTCTCAGATTATCGCGCAGTGGCAGGGCAGCGAGATGCGCTCGAGAAGTCTCTGAGCACACCTCCCCAGGGTGATACAGCTTCGGGAAATATCCTCCTCGCCCACCTCGAAGGAGCTCCCTGGAATTTTCTCGCGATCGCGCGTTACGATTCTTGGGATAAGGTCGCCGAGAGTGAAAAAGCGAGCATGGCCCAAACCAAACAAGGGCAGGGCGGCTGGTATGAATTGCGCGAGAGCTGCGCGCAGCATCACGACACCCTGACCGATCGCGTCAGTCCCTAGCTCTGCGCCGGCCGGAGTGGGCAAATCGCTCCGGCCGGCCATTCCCATTCTCCGCGGCGCCTGCACGACCTCGTTGCCGGCGGCGGACGATTACTTCGTGATGAAAGATACCAGCGTCACCAAGGTCACCGCCGAATTTTCGCCCCACGGTCCCGAAGGGGAAAAATATCTCGCCTCGGGCATCCACGTGGCGATGCGCCTCTGGGAAAACGAGCAGCCTAACGACAAGAAACCCCTTTCGAAACATCCGTACGAAGTGGTCGGCTACGTCATCAAAGGCAAAGCGGAACTGCACCTCGAAGGTCAGACGCTGCTCTTGAATGCGGGCGATTCTTACGCCGTTCCGAAGAACGCCGAACACACCTACAAGATTCTCGAAGGTTTCACTGCCGTCGAAGCGACTAGCCCGCCGGCATTAGCGCACGAGACAGAACGGAAAACGCATTAGCCGAAGTTTCCGGTCGCGGTGGTTTCCGTCGTAGCCGGGAACTTTGCCCCCGGCTGACCCGATATCTGACGCGCACAGACTGGACGGAGCCGACGATCCCTCACGCTACGATGGCGTAGCTTGCCGGGAGGCGATTCGTCGCCAAGTTGCAGGCTTTCTTATGTCCAAATCACTCGCTCATCGCCTCGCGGAATATGCCTGTTCACTTAGCTACGAAGATCTTTCGCCCGAAGTGGTGCACGAGGTGAAACGGCGGGTGATTGATTCGTTTGGTTGCGCGCTCGGCGCCTGGGACGCTGAGCCGTGCGCGATCGCGCGAAAAGTGGCGGCAGATTTCTCGGCAAAAAATGGCGCAACGATCATCGGCACCGATCATCAGGCGCCGCCGGATTGGGCCGCCTTCGCGACTGGCTGCTGCATTCGCTATTTCGATCACAACGACACTTACCTCTCGAAGGAACCGGCCCACCCGAGCGACAACATCGCCGCGTGTCTGGCGGTCGCGGAGAGCGTGGGCGCAAATGGCCGCGAATTGATCACCGCGATCGCGCTCGCTTACGAAGTGCAATGCCGTTTCTGCGACGCCGCCAGCATTCGCGCGCGCGGTTGGGATCATCCGACTTACGGTGCGTTCTCGACCGCACTGGCAGCGGCGCGCTTGATGAAACTGGACGCGGAGAAGACGCGCCACGCGGTCAACATCGCGGGCGTGAACTGCGCGGCCTTTCGGCAGGCGCGGGTCGGTGAGTTGTCGCATTGGAAAGGTGTCGCGTTCGCGAATGCGGCCCGTTGCGGAGTTTATGCGGCGCTCCTCGCGCGCGCTGGCATGACCGGTCCGGCGCCGATCTTCGAAGGCGCGATGGGGTTCGAAAAGGAGCTCGGAGTGTCGTTAGGCGAGGTCGGCGAAGTATTCCTGAAACGGCCTAACGAAAAGAATGTAAACGAAGGCACCGCCGCGATGATTCTCAACACCAGCATCAAATACTGGCCGGCCGAATATCACAGCCAGAGCGCGATCGAAGCGGCGCTTTTCCTGCGCCAGGAGATTGGCGACCCGGCGAAGATCCAATCGGTCCGGATCGAGAGCCACGACGCCTCGGTCGACATCATTGGGAGCGAACCGGAGAAATGGAAACCGGAGACGCGCGAGACTGCGGACCACAGTCTGCCTTACATCACCGCGATTGCGTTGATCGACGGCGAGGTGACCGAAAAACAATTTCAGCCCGAGCGTTTCACCGATCCGGCAATCTGGAAATTCCTCGAAGAAGTGACGGTGCAACGGAACGACGAGCTTTCATCGCTCTACGCGAAAGCGGTCGCAAACATCGTCCACGTCACCTTGCAGGACGGCAGCGTTCACACGAAGCGGGTCGATTATCCGTTAGGCAACGCTCTTAATCCGGTGAGCGACAAGCAGCTGGAGGGAAAGTTCAACGCGCTCGTCGTGCCGGAGTTGGGCGAAGACGGCGCCAAAAAGATCCTGGCCGCGGGCTGGAAGTTGGAAGCAGCGAGCAGCCCTAACGAGTTAATGAAGCTGGCAAAAATGCCCGGCTGAGCACGAGCTTGCGCCGCGTCCCGAGGCACCGCGCCTTTTACCTCGTGAGAAACCCCACCCAGAAACGGGTGGACCCCCCGATAGATTTGCGGGTGGACCCGACGCATCCGAGAAAGCTGCCGCCGCACATGCGCGTGCTGGAAAGTCCGATCGAATAGCCTAACCAATCAAAGAGATGACGGCGGACGGCGGGACTGGAACGGTCTTTGGCTGGATGGGGCATTTCGAAGGACGGAACACTCTCATCACCGCGCCGTTCACCTTCGTCGACGAAAAGATGGAAGGGGCGGCTTGCTTCTATACGAGACGACGGGGGATCGAACTAGTTTCCGGGGAACGCCGCCTGGCGTGCAAGGCGGCGAAGACAAGCTACCATACGGCATGACGCAGCGTTCGATGCCAGCCAGGCTTCGTAAATTCGTCGCAAGGGGGATTGTCGCCATGCCCGGGGTGCCGAACGCCGCGATGGCGAGACAGGTGGAACGCGCCGGATTCGAGGCGGTTTACATCAGCGGAGCCGGGCTGGCAAACTGCACCGCCGGTCTGCCAGATGTCGGATTGCTGACCTTGAATGAAGTGGCGCTCCTCGCCGGCTTCATCGCTAGGGCGGTAAAAATTCCCGCGATTGTCGATGCTGATACCGGCTTCGGCGGCGCCGAGAATGCCGCCCGGACAATCCATGACCTCGAGCGCGCCGGACTCGCCGGCTGTCACCTTGAAGATCAGGAGTTTCCAAAGCGTTGCGGCCATCTCGCGGGTAAGCGACTCGTCCCGACCGATGAGATGGAGGCAAAAATCCGCGCGGCTGTCGCGGCAAAACAGAATCCGGATTTTCTCCTCATCGCACGGACCGACTCGCGCGCGCTGGAAAATTTCGACGGCGCGGTGCAGCGCGCGAACGCCTACGTCGCCGCGGGGGCGGACGCGATTTTTCCTGAGGCGCTGCAGACCAGGGAAGAGTTCCGCGATTTCGCGAAGGAAGTGAAAGTGCCGCTGCTCGCGAACATGACCGAGTTCGGCAAGAGT
>DASXDC010000109.1:0-6097 GCA_036490855.1 Chthoniobacterales bacterium | reverse complement strand
CGACGGCGTCGTGCAGCAAAACGACGCGCCGCTCGTTCTCTACCGCGAACCGGCGAACCTCTTCGTGGCCGGTTTTCTCGGGAGCCCCGCGATGAATTTCGTCTCCGGCACGCTCAAGGCCGAGGGCGAGAAGCTGCGCTTCACCGAGATCGAAGGCGGGACGATCGATCTGCGTTTTCCGGCTGATGACCGGACGGCGGCGCGGGAATTCATCGGGAAAGATGTCATCTTCGGCATTCGGCCGGAGAACCTGGAAGTCGCGACCTTTTCGCGCAAGGAAGCGAAGGCGGCCGGCAACGGATTTCCGGCGATCGTCGACATCGTGGAGCCGATGGGCGCGGAGACGAATCTCTATCTCCAGACCGGGGCGCACAGCCTCATCTGCCGGAGCCAGGGCGCCTTCGATCATCGGGAGGCGGGGCATCGGCTGCAGTTCGAGGTAAACCTGGCGAAGGCTCATCTTTTCGATCCGGCCTCGAGCAATCGGATTCGCTGAGGCCGGGACGCCGGTTTTGGGGGCGCTGTTCGTGGACGGATCGGGGTGGAGAGATTTGCGGCCGCCGATGCCAGTGATCGAGCGGATTTTGCTAACCGACATCGCGGCTTTGCTAGCCGACATCGCGCCTTTGTTAACCGACATCGCGGCTTTGCTAACCGACTTTGCGGCTTTGCTAACCGACTTTGCGGCTTTGTTAGCCGACATCGCGGCGATGTTAACCGACTTCGTGACGATGTTAATCTGCATGGCGGCTTTGTTAACCGACATTGCGGACGTTGTTGATCAACAAAGCGGCCTTGTTAATCGACATCGTGGCCTTGTTAAGCGACTTCGCGGCCCCGTTAACCGACTTCGCGGCTTTGTTAACCGACATCGTCGCGATGTTAATCTGCAAGGCGGCTTTGTTAATCGACTTTGTGGCTTTGTTAACCGACATGGCGGCTTTGCAGGTTAACAAAACCGCCTCTCCGGGAAGCAATTTGCTGCATAAAGCCGGTAAAGCCGCTGGTTTACCTCGATTTGGCCATTTGACCTCCCGACCGGCCTTTTCGCCCGTCCGAGACGCGCCGCTCGCCATCCGGAGGTCGCTCCGGCCCGTTCCCCCGGCCCGTTTTTGGCCCCCCCGGCCCACCTGAACAGGCCTCAGAACCCCCTCCGGAAGCCGGAAAATCAGTCCGAACCGGCACCGGCGCGAGAAGGCAACTTTTCGTCGTTCGGGGACCGGACAGTGCGCGATTTCGAAAAGCTGCGGAGCGGCGCAAGAGATTGCTTGCGGAGTTGCACGCGATGCGCGTATAAGGAGCCTCGTTTCACAAATTTATCACGAACTGGAGGTTTCTGTGAACCAACAACTACTCGCCGAAATTGGCCGCACCCAGCGCCTTGAAATTGTCAACATGCTCAAGCGGACGCGCGGTCTCTCCGTCAACGAACTCGTCGCCAGGATGAAGATGAGTTACATGGGGATCAAGCAGCACTGCCTCACGCTCGAACGCGACGGTTACCTCGATACCTGGCGCCGCCCGCAGAAAATGGGCCGGCCGGAAATGGTCTATCGCCTCACCCGGCGCACCCACTCACTTTTTCAGGCCGATAGCAACGCCTTCACCCTCGATCTCCTGCAATCGATCGAGGAAATCCACGGGACCAATGCGCCCGAGAAACTCCTCTACAACCTCTTCGAGCGGAAGACCAAGACATTGAAAGAAAAGGTCGTGGGCCGCACGGTCGCAGAGCGGGCAGACTCGCTCGCTCAAATCCGCGACGAGGAAGGCCACATGGCGCAATTCGTTAACAAACCGGCTGAAGGCGGGCCGCAGATCCTGGAGTGTCATTCGCCGATCATGAACCTGATCGAGAAATACGAGATCATCGGGCGGCTCGAGCAGGACATGTTTGAGAAACTGCTTCAGACCCCGGTGCGCCGGGAAGAGACGCGCACTTCCGGCCTCTACGAGGCGGCTTTTTACTTCGCGCTCTAGGCTGCACGGTCGCCGATCGAGGCGCGGCGCCGGAAGCAAATCGCGCCGTCGATGCGAGTGGAGATCGAACGCGCTGGCGATCGGAGACGCGGCAATTTGCCCTTTCGCGACCGGCGAATTTCGATTGGTTGCAAGATGCCCGCTCAATTCCCGGCCGCTGTCATCGAGAACCTCGAGCCGCTGATTGATGGCGGCCGTTATCCGATCAAGCGCGTCATCGGCGAAGACGTGGTCGTGGAGGCGGATGTCTTCAAGGACGGGCACGATATCGTCGCGGCGGTTTTGCGCTGGCGGGTCGTCGGGCAGCCGCGCTGGCACGAGACCGCGATGCGTCTGCTCGAGAACGATCGCTGGCGCGGCGTCTTTTCCGTTTACGAAAACGCCACCTACGAATACACGGTCGAGGCCTGGACGGATGTCTTCGGCGGCTGGGTTCACGAGTTCGCGGCGAAATTCGAGGCCGGCATCGCCGATCTGACGAGCGAGAAACTGGAAGGCGCCGGGCACCTGACCGCCGCCGCCAGACGCGCCCGGGGCGGGGACGCGAAACGATTGCGCGAGCTCGCGGAAAAGATTCGCGCGGGCGACAACGCCGACGTCAATCGCATCGCGCACCTCGGCGAGCTGGAGGTTCTCATGGCCACCTACGCCGCCCGTTCCGGCGCGACGCAGTATGCGCCCGCGCCGCGCGTCATCGTCGACCGCGTCGCGGCCCGCACCGCCGCCTGGTACGAATTCTTTCCCCGCTCCGCGGAAGGCCGGACCGATCGGGGCTCGACCTTTCGCGATTGTCTCCCCCGGGTCGATGACGCGAAAGCGATGGGGTTCGACGTGATCTATTTCCCGCCGATCCATCCGATCGGCCTGACGAACCGGAAGGGTCGCAACAATTCCGTCACCTCCGAGCCGGGCGAGCCGGGCGTCCCCTACGCGATCGGGAATCGCCACCTCAACCTGCCAAACGGCGGCGGACACAAGGACGTCGAGCCGACGTTAGGCGCGCTGGCGGATTTTGCCTGGCTGGAGAAGCAGATCCGGCGGCGCGGGATGGAGATCGCGCTCGATTTCGCGATCAACTGCTCGCCCGATCATCCCTACGTCGCGGAGCATCCGGAGTGGTTCTACAAGCGCCCCGACGGCACGATCAAATACGCCGAGAATCCGCCGAAGAAATACGAGGATATCTATCCGCTCAATTTCCGTTGCCCTGAGTGGCAGGAGCTATGGGATGAGATGACGAGCATCATCCTCTTCTGGGCGGAGCAGGGCGTGCGCATCTTCCGGGTCGATAACCCGCATACCAAGCCAGTCGCCTTCTGGGAATATCTCATCTCGAAGGTGCGCGACAAATTTCCCGACACCATCTTCCTTTCCGAAGCCTTCACCCGGCCGAAGATGATGAAGGCGCTCGCCAAGGCCGGCTTTACCCAGAGTTACACTTACTTCACCTGGCGGACTCATAAGCAGGAGCTGACTGAGTATTTCACCGAGCTGACGCAAACGGAGATGCGCGAGTATTTCCGCGGCAACCTCTTCACCAACACGCCCGACATCCTGCCCTTTCATCTCCAGACCGGCGGACGAGCGATGTTCCAGATTCGCGCCGTCCTTGCCGCCACCCTCTCAAGTCTCTACGGCATCTACAGCGGCTTCGAGCTTTGCGAAAACGCCGCCCTGCCCGGCCGGGAAGAGTATCATGACTCGGAGAAGTATCAGCTGAAGGAGCGCGACTGGGACGCGCCCGGGAACATCAAGGAGCTGATAACAACGCTCAACCGCATTCGGCGCCAGAACCGCGCCCTCCATTTCTATCATAACCTCCGGTTCCACCCCTGCGACAACGGCGCTCTACTCTTCTACAGCAAGACCACTCCCGCGCGCGATAGCATCATCCTCGTAGTCGTGAATCTCGACCCGCTTTACACCCAAAGCGGCTGGGTCGAAGCGCCGATCGAAGACTTTGGCGAGATCGCGACCGAGAGTTATGAAGTGCACGATCTCCTGACCGACACTCGCTACGTCTGGCACGGCAAACATAACTACGTCGCGCTCCATCCCGGCGTCCAACCGGCCCATATCCTGCGGGTGCGAAGGTTGTAGCTCTGCAGCGCCTAGGGCAGGTTCCGGAGTAAAAGGACCCGCTCCGCAATCAGGGTGGCGTCATTGATCCTGCCGCCGAGAAGGCCGCCGTCGAGATCGTATTCATAGACCTCGACGTATTGATCCCCCTTCTCGACTCCGTTCTGCAGGAGGTCGAAAATCGGCCGCGGCTGGGGCGGCCAGGGCATTGAGATATCGGAATAAAAGCGAGAGTCAAAACTGGCGTTGATCGCCTGTTCCCCATGGGGATAGGTCCGCTCCGTGATCGTGCCGGTGTGAACGCTCTTCGCCTTCAGGAAAGAGTCGCAGATCCCAGAGCGACCATTATCGACTGAGAGCGCGTAATCCTCGACGAACTGCTGATCGGTGACTCCCCCAGTGTCACCCCATGGGTTTCCAGTCGTAAAGAGAAGGGGAGTGGTGGGGAAAGCCGCGACAAACTTATCGATCACATGCTGGGCCGCGGCCTGAATGGCCTCCGACTTATCGGTATAGCCGGCCGCGAGCGCGAGCGCCTCCCAGGCATCCTCGTCCGCCTGGGTGTTTGTGACATGGAACTCGACCGACTGCTGTCCCATCCCGGTAACGAAGATAAGCGCGATGTTCGGATTGCCGTCGTAGTGCGCACCCATCGCCGCAATAAAGGCATCCCATTTCGCGAGATAGTTTGCATCCGGGAACGGCATATCGCTTTCATCCACTCCGTCGCCGTCTGTGTCGCAAGGGAAATGGGTGCACGGCCTGCTTCCGTCGTAGATCGCCGGGGAGCTGGAGATGCCCGCGGCGATGCTCAAGGTGAGTTTCTTACCCTGGGCCGCGACCGTCTCGATCGCGGTATCGGTGTTGGACCAGTCATAAGAGGTCAGAGAATCGGCCTGCACGACATCCCAATGCTCGCGCCAGCGGAACGCGTCGATCCACGACTTATCGAGGTTGGGGTTGCCGATCAGGTTGTCGAGATTATTGCCGCCCTCGGTCAAGTCCACGATGCCGCCCAGGAACGGTTTGAGACCGGGAGTGGGCGTGGGGGTAGGTTTGGGAGTGGGGGTTGGCGTCGACGTCGGCGTCGGCGTCGGGGTGGGGTGATGGTGGTGACGATCTATTTGTGCTTCGGCGCTGAAGCAGGCGAGCAGACACAGTACAACCGGCAATATTCTCATTCCGCGAAATTCCTCCTTGAGTTGACCTACAATTCTTAGGGCAACCGAAACCCGTTCCTCGCATTGCCGGGACGCGGATTTTCTCCACGGCCGGCGAAACACAGAGCGCCGGAGGAAGCGCAACTTCTCGAGGTCAATGCCCAATCGCCACTGCGGACGGATGATACAGGGTGAACCCTGCTCTTCGATGACGGAAAAGTTACATTACCGCGATGAGCGGAGAATATTAGCCGCGGAATGCTATCAGCAACGCCCGCAAAGCCATCCGCTTCGGTCGAACGTCGATTTGCGCTCTACTCGATCCTGTCCGGCGGAAAAGGAGATGCCGGCAGATCCGGCGTCTCGCGCGCGCTCTGTTCCTCCGGTTTTGATTTGCCAGAGAACGCTTGCGCGAAGTCCCCCGGGATCCAGCCTTCGACTTCCGGCGATCCGGTTGCGGCGCTCCCGCCCTCGGTCGCGCGTCTTTTCCAGGTGCGCGTTCCGGCCGCTTTCTCTGGTCGCAGGGTGGCCCAGCCGGTTCGCTCGCGCACCGATTCTGCCGGAGGGGTTACGGGCACGTCTTTCCCGGGCCGCTCCCAGTCGCCCGGAACAAAGGCGTCGTCCGGCACCACGATCAAATCGTTCCCGACGTGCAGGTCCGCGTCCGCCCGCACGTAGCCATGCACCGCCCGGTCGGAATTGAAGATGTTTTCCAGCTTGCTCTTCATTCCTTCCCCGACCACAAAGCCGATCACCGTTCCATCTTTTTCGTCGATCAGAATGTCGTCGATCGCACCGAGGAGCCGGCCGCTTTGCGTGACCATCTTGTGACCGATCACGTCGGACATGCCCGGCAGATCCTCGAGCTGGGCGGTGGG
>DASXDC010000108.1:0-4331 GCA_036490855.1 Chthoniobacterales bacterium | reverse complement strand
TTTCCGCTCCTCGGAGCGAATGGGAAAAGATCAGGGGAGCCGGTAGACGTCGAGCAGGGCGATCCCGGTGAGGCCGGCCTGGCCGCTCACGACAGCGGTATAGGCGCCGGGTGCGAGGGTCTCGAGGATCGCGGGCTCGAGATCATTCGAGGGCTGGAGGCCGCTCGCTTCGATCGCGCTCGCTTGCGGCGAGAGTCTCCAATTATCATTGCGGCTAACGACGGCGCCGTTCTCGTCGCGCAGCTCGAGGGTGGGATCGGCGAGGACGTTCTGCAATCCGCTGGGCGCGAGTGAGGGCCCGAGCGCGCGAATGAGGAGACGCGCGTTCCCATCCCCTCCGCCGAGGACGAAGCCGCCGACCATGACGTTGCTGCCGGTCCCGACCCGGCCACGAGCGCTGAGGTTATCGAGCTGCGACCCGGCCGATTGGCCGACTTCATAAACTTCGACCATCCCGACGCCGGTCGCGCCGTCCTTGCCGCGGACGATGACGGTGTAAGTGCCGGGATCGAGGGTGATAATGATGGCGGACTCGAGGACGTTTGTGGGCGCGAGGCCGGTCGCCTCGATGTCGGCGGCGGCGGAATCTTTCCAGTTGTCGTTCGTGGTAATGAGGGAGCGATCGCTGGCGTGCAATTCCATGAAGGGGTCGGCGAGCGGATTCGCGATCCCCGCGGCGCTAAGGGAGGGACCGATCGCGCGCAGGATGACGCGCTTCGGCGCAGTGCCATCAATGACGAATCCACCGATGAGCACATCGTCGCCGGCGCCGATCTGCATCCGGGTGGAGATATTAAGCGGCCGGGCGGCGGACGAGGCCGCGCTCGGGCCGGCAGCGACGGCCGGGCTCGCGGCGCTCAGGGAGGCGACGAGGCCGACGGCAGAGAGCAGGATCAGCCGACGAAAATGGAGAGCGTGGTGTGGTTTCATAAAGCGCGAAGCAGATCGCCGCTCTTCTTTCTTTAACCAAAGAGGAGGCAAAGCGCCAGCAGTATCTCAGGACAGGCGAAGGGCTTCCTCCGGCGGAGGCAGGCGGCATTTCAACGAAAGAAAATCTTTTCCGAGGCAAATCCCGATGTAATAAAAAGGCGCGGTCCGCGCGGCCGGCGCGCCAATCTTCAGCCTAACGAACTATGATTACCTGCTCTTTATTGCTCCGTCGTCTCGGCCGCGTCCTCGCGGCTTTTTCTTTGCTCCTGCCTCTTGTCCTCACCGCCAAGGCCGCGGAGGAGTCTCCCTCGCCTGCTCCATCATCCGCGCCCATGACTGAAAATCCGCTCCTTACGCAAAGCACGCTCGATTTCCACTACCCGCCCTTCGACAAGATCAGGGATGAGGATTACGCGCCCGCCTACGAGCAGGGGATGGCGGAGCAATTGAAGGAAATCCAGCCGATCGCGAACAGCAAGGAGGCGCCGACGTTTGAAAACACGATCGTCGCCCTGGAGAAAACGGGGGAGATGCTCGGCCGGGTCGATCGCATTTTTTCAAACCTCGCGAGCGCGAACACCAATCCGCAGCTGCAGAAAATCGAGAGCGAGATGGCGCCGAAACTATCCGCCCAACAGGATGCGATCCGTCTCAACGGGCCGCTCTTCCAGCGGGTCGAGACGCTTTACAACAAGCGCGACAAACTCGGGCTGGACGAGGAATCGCAATGGCTGATCGAGCGTTACTACAAGGATTTCGTGCGCGCGGGCGCAAAGCTCTCCGAGGCCGATAAGACAAAGCTAAAGAAGATGAACTCCGAGATTGCGGAGTTAGAGACGAAGTTCGCCCAGAACGTCCTGAAGGAAAAGAACGCGGAGTCGATCGTGGTCGACTCGAAGCAGGAACTGGACGGTCTTTCGCCTAACGAGATCACGGCTGCGAGTGCCGCGGCGAAAGAGGCGAAGAAGGATGGCAATTACGTCTTCCCGCTCCAGAACACGACCCAGCAACCGGCCCTGACGAGCCTGAAAAACCGCAGCCTGCGTGAGCGCATCATGAAAGTCTCGCTCGCCCGTAACAGTCACGGTGGCGATTGGGATAATCGGGATGTGGTTCTGAAGATGGTGAAGCTGCGCGCGGAGCGGGCTAATCTCCTCGGTTATCCGACCCACGCCGCCTATCAGCTGGAAGATCAGACGGCGAAGAATGTCGCGACGGTCAACAATCTCCTCGCTCAATTGGCGCCGCCCGCGGTCGCGAATGCTCGCAAGGAAGCGGCCGACATGCAGAAGCTGATCGATCAGGAAAAGGGCGGCTTCCAGCTCGCCTCATGGGATTGGGCTTATTACTCGGAGAAGGTGCGGCAGCAGCGCTACGCCTTTGATGAGTCGGAGATCAAGCCTTACTTCGAGATCAATCACGTCCTGATGGACGGCGTCTTCTATGCCGCGAATCAGCTCTACGGCATCACCTTTAAGGAACGCCATGACCTGCCGGTCTATCAACCGGATGTGCGGGTCCTCGAGGTCTACGACCAGGATGGCAAGCCGCTCGCGCTTTTCATCGGTGACTACTACGCGCGGCCCTCGAAACGCGGCGGCGCCTGGATGAGCGAATACGTCAACCAGAGCAAGTTATTAGGCCTGAAGCCGGTGGTGGCAAACCATCTCAACATTCCCAAACCGGAAGCCGGCCAGCCGACGCTCCTCACTTACGACGAAGTGCGCACCATGTTCCATGAGTTCGGTCATGCCTTGCACGGGATGTTCTCGAACGTCGAATACCCGCGTTTCAGCGGGACGAGTGTGCCGCGTGACTTCGTCGAGTATCCATCGCAGGTGAACGAGATGTGGGCTGCCTGGCCCCAGGTGTTTCAGCATTACGCGAAGCATTACAAGACGGGTAAGCCGATGCCAAAAGAGCTACTCGACAAGGTGATTGCGGCGGAAGAGAAATTCGACCAGGGCTTCAAGACGACGGAGTATCTCGCCGCCGCGCTCCTCGACCAGGCCTGGTATCAACTAAAGCCCGCCGAAGTGCCCAACGATGTCCTGGCCTTTGAAGCGAGCGCGCTGAAGAAGGCGGGGGTCGATTTCGAGCCGGTGCCGCCGCGCTACCGCACGACTTATTTCTCACACGCCTTTGCCGGCGGTTACAGCGCCGGTTATTACAGCTACATCTGGGCTGAGGAACTCGACGCCGACAGCGTGGAGTGGTTCAAGCAACACGGCGGCCTCAAGCGCGAGAACGGCGCTCATTTCCGTGAGACGCTTCTCTCGCGCGGCGGGAGCAAGGATGCGATGAAGCTCTTCCACGACTTCACCGGTCGCGACCCATGGATCGAGCCGCTCCTGAAACGACGCGGCCTCGAGCCAGTGGCGCCCAAGGCGCACGGCGAAGCGCCCTCGGGGAACTGAGAGGGGCATCCGGCTGCTCCGATAGGACAAAGAGGACCGATAAAGCAATCGGCCCCATTCGTCCTTCAAGTCGTATCCCGAAGGCTTCACGCCCCCCGCATGGCGGCTATGAAGACCTCCTCAGCTTCCCAAAGGTGCGCATTGTCTATGGCGGCACGGTTTGCTCCTGCGATCGCTTTGTGAACAGGCGCTCGGGTAGACGCCCATCTCGAGACTCCACCGCCCGAGATCACGGCCAACATCCTCATCTGCCTCATCCACCAAACGAACTCCCTCCTCGACCAGCAGCTCCGTCGCCTCGAGCGTGATTTCCTCGAAGAAGACCACGTGCGCAAGCGCATGCCTCGCGCCCGGCTTTAGACGCGCTAGCGGCCGTTAGGGTCCGCCTCGTCCGCGCCCGATGCCAGTAAACAGCGCCGCGTAGACCTCCACGCCATCCCAGAGGTTCTGCAACCGCAGGTTCTCGTCGTTCGAGTGCTGATTGTCGTCGTGATTCGCGATCGGCAGGCCGAGCACCGGGGTGTCGTTAGGCTGCCGGAAAAGATACATCGGAGTACTCCCGCCCATGGTCGGAAGCCTCACCGGTGGGTGACCCGCCGCTGTCATGATGTCCGCGATCTCGCGGGAAAACGGCAGATCGAGGGAGGTGCGGGCCGGCGGATAACCGGCGCCCCAATCCACTTTCACGATCTTTGGATATTGGAGCCGCATCGCGGCGTCCGGCGTTTCGTGCACGACAGTGTAACCCTGGGCCGACAAATGCCGCTCGACGAGTGACCGGACTGACGCCGGCGTCTCGTTAGGCACGAGCCGGAAGTCGATCGAAGCGCGGGCTTCGGGCTGGATGGTATTGGAAGCTTTCTCCCCCACGTGACCGGCTTCGATGCCGCGCACATTCAAGGCAGGTTGAAGCAAGAGCTCATTTAAATGTTTCCCGCCGCCTTCGGTTGCGCCGATTTGAAATTCCCGCCGAAGATCCGCCTC
>DASXDC010000107.1:0-14907 GCA_036490855.1 Chthoniobacterales bacterium | reverse complement strand
TCATCGCTCCACCATAATCGGTGGCTCGATGACTTCCACCGGCGTGCCGAGCGTCGCAGCTTCAAAAAAATGCTGCGCCATTTTCATGGGCATACGAATACAACCGTGTGAGGCGCGATACCGCGGCACATAGCCGGCGTGCATACCGTAGCCGCCGGTAAAGCGGAGAAAATACGGCATCGGCGCGCCGACAAAATGCGCGCCCGGGGGTCGTTCGCCCCTGTTTACATCAACATCACGTCGCAGGATGGCGCCGGAACGCGCGGCATAGGCGCCGTATTCGCTCGAAACATGATTCGCATCCTTTTGAATCACCCGATATCTGCCGGGCGGTGTTTCGAAGTCGTGACGACCAGAGGAAATGTTCGTCTTCCCGACGAGGTGATCGCCTCGGTAGAAAAAAGCCTGCTGCGTCGTGAGATTGACTAAGATCCGTGTTTCGCCTTTGAGGGAGGGATCGTCGTTCCAGGAAGCAAAAAGCGGATGGCGCGAAGCCAGCCGCGTCATGGCGGCGACGGAACGGTGGCGGCGAACGCCAATGTCGTTAGGCAGTTCGGTACAACCGGAGCAGATGGAAACAGCCAGCGCTGCGAGGAAGAAGAGGTGCGATGACGGGGGCCGGATCATGTTGCCCGATTCTAGTGTCGGTGGTGGAGTTGCACAACGTGAGAGCAAATCTCCGCCGTCCGGTTATTTGTCCGCGATGCCCAAACCTTGCTCCTCACCGAATTGCATCTCGACCGAGGCCGCCGCTCCGCGGCACGCTTTCGCTCCGATCAGACTTGTGCCTAACGGAAAGGAGGTCTGGCCCGAGGTTCGCACGGCTCTGCTGGCGCTCCCGCGCACGATGCAGCACTGGATCAGGCTTATTTTGGCGGCTTCACCGCTACGGTGGCCGGGTCGCGAATGGTATAACCCACATAGCGCAAAGTCTGGATGAGCGGCGTCGCGAAACCAAAATCGATCTTCTTCCTCAGGCGAGCGATGAAGATCTCTACTGTTCGCGTGTCATATTCGTGCTCGCGCTGCCAGATCCGTTCGCAGAGTTCCGTGCGCGAAAAGACCCGTCCGGGTTCCTGCATCAAAACTTGCAGGACATCAAACTCGCGGGGCGAAAGAGCAATCTCCTTTCCCGCCCGAGTGACACGGCGGTGCACCACGTCCATAACGAGATCGCAGAGTTTCAACCGCTCTTCCGCCGTGGGTGTGGCAGCGCGCCGACCGAGCGCTTCAACCCGCGCCATGAGCTCATTCATGGCAAAAGGTTTCGCGAGATAATCATCGGCGCCGGCTTTCAGACCTTTGACGCGGTCGTTTATGCCACCGTAGGCGGTCAACATCAGGATGCGCGCGGTGGAATGCGCTTCCCGCAGACGAGCGAGGACAGAGAGCCCGTCCATGCTTGGAAGGGTGATATCGAGCACGATAAGATCCGGCGGATCGATCAGCGCCGCCTGCAGGCCTTCCGCGCCGTCATTCCGCGCGGCCGGTTCGTGACCACACCGCCGGAGTTCGCCCGTGATCTGCCGGGCGAGCCGTGGGTCGTCTTCGATCACCAACACGCGCATGCGAGTCCTGAGAGAAACGGATATCCTGGAAATGGCAAGAAGCTCCAGCTTATTTCCGCCGTTCTCGATAGAGGCGGGCTGAATTTCGCGCTTGTCCGACGTGCAGGCGCTGCTGGCAATCGAGTCTGGTTCGCGATACATCTGGCGTGCGAATGAGTACGGAACCGGTCGTGCAAACCATCACCTCGGGTAGCGAGCAGCGGATGAACATCCCGGTGATAACGGTTGAGAAATTTTTCCAGCGCCACGCGAAGGGCCTGCAACTCAAGTTGGAGGGGTCGGAAATCGGATTCGATCGACGCATTCGAGAGCCGACGATCAATCGTCCCGGACTCGCGCTCGCCGGATTCTACGCCTATTTCGCGGAGAAGCGGGTCCAAGTCCTCGGGGCGGCCGAGCAGTCGTACCTTAAGAATTTGTCGGTTCGTCAACGCCACGCCAGATTCCGAGCGCTCTGCGCGCAAAAAATTCCCTGCATTATCATGTCGCGCGGATTCCATCTCGCGCCGGAGCTTCTCGCCATCGCCGAGGCCGCTGGGATCGTGGTTTTCCGCACGCCGATGATCACGATGAAATTCATCAATGCAGCCACGATCGCGCTTGAGCTCGATTTCTCGCCGATTGTCACGGAAACGGGCAGTATGGTCGACATTCTCGGCGTCGGCGTTTTAATCCGCGGGGCGAGCGGCGTCGGCAAAAGCGAGGCGGTGCTCGGTTTAATCGAGCGCGGCTATAGCCTGGTGGCGGACGACGTTACCAGAATCAAATCCCTCGAGGGTCGGGAACTGATGGCTACTTCGCCGGAGCTGACCCGCCACCACATGGAGGTACGCGGCATCGGCATCATCAACATCGTATCGGTCTTCGGAATCGGCGCGATCCGGATCGAAAAACGGCTCGATCTCGTGGTGACGCTAAAAGATTGGCAGGAGCTGGAGGAAGTGGATAGACTCGGGCTCGACCGCGAGCTTTACGAGATTCTTAAGATCCGAGTCCCGCACGTCACGATTCCGGTGCGACCGGGACGGGATATCGCGCGATTAATCGAGGTGGCGGCGATGGACGAAAAGTTAAAGGGCCTCGGTATAAACAGCGCGGTGGATTTCAATGCAAAATTGCTAGGTTTGATGGAGAAGCAACGCACTTAGATGGGATTATTGAATCGACGCTCCGGCTCAGATGCCGACGACAAAGTGGAGAAGGAGATCACGATCGTGAATCGCCTCGGTCTCCATGCCCGGCCCGCCGCTATGTTTGTGCGCGTCGCCAGTCGACATCGTTGTGAAATCTGGGTCGCGAAGGAAGGCGAAGAGATCAACGGCAAAAGCATCATGGGCCTGATGATGCTCGCCGCGGGCCAGGGGTCGAAGCTGCGTGTGCGGGCCGAAGGTCCCGACGCCGCTCAAGCCGTTCGAGACATCGAGGAATTAATCCAGTCGCGCTTCAACGAAGAATAGTTGACGGTCCGGTTACTCTAGCACCGGAATGAGCGGCGATCGCGGCAGCCATCAGGAAAAGCGTTGTCAAGGCGTGCCCGCGTCCCCGGGGATTGCGCACGGACCAGTCCACGTCTTCTCGATCGATAGCGACGACGTCGTGCGCTATCAGGTCGACAGCGGCCATGTGCCGGACGAGATCGCGCGTTTCGAAAATGCGCTCATCCAAACGCGCGTCCAAATCCTCGAGATGCAACAGCAAATCGCGGAAGCGATCGGGGCGAAAGACGCCGGGATTTTCGATGCCCATCTCCTCGTGGTCGAAGACCAGACGTTGATCGATGAAGTGCTGCGCCGACTGGAGAGCGACCATTGCAACGTCGAGTATGCCTTTCAGGAAGTCGCCAACCGCTATATCGAGTCGCTGAGCAGAATCGACGATCCTTATCTGCGCGAACGCGCGCTCGACATTCAAGATGTTACCCGGCGTGTGGTTCGCAATCTCCAGGGCAAATCCCCTCGTCCGTTTCTCTCCGTCGATCGGCCGCACATTCTCGTCGCGCATAATCTCTCCCCTTCCGACACCGCGACGATGAACCGGCAGCAGGTGCGCGGAATCGCGCTCGACCTAGGGAGCCGCACTTCGCACACCGCGATCATGGCCCGGTCGTTAGGCATCCCCGCCGTCGTCGGCCTGCACGACGCGACTGATTCGCTCGAGACCGGCGCGCCGGCGCTGCTCGATGGCTATCACGGTCTCCTCATTCTCAACCCGACACCGGAAACGCTTCGCCAGTACGCCGAGATCGAACGCGAAAAAGGCGCGATCGCGGAACAACTGACGCAGCTGCGCGAAACAAAATCGACCACGCACGATGGCCGCCACATCGTGCTCTCGGCCAATATCGAGTTGCCCGATGAACTGGAGGCCGTCGTCGCCAACGGAGCGGAAGGTATCGGCCTCTACCGCACAGAGTTTCTCTACCTCAACCGCCAGACACTCCCAAGCGAAGAGGAGCAGTTCGAAGTCTATCGACAGGTCGCACAAGGCGTCGCGCCGCATCCGCTCATCATCCGCACGATCGATCTCGGCGGCGACAAACTGGCCGATCACCTCAAGACGGGTGACGAGCTCAATCCCTTTCTCGGCTGGCGCGCGATCCGGTTCTGTCTCGAGAATCTGGAGATTTTCAAAACCCAACTGCGCGCCATCCTGCGCGCGAGCGTGAGCGGCAACGTCAAGATTATGTTCCCGATGATCTCGGGACTCGATGAAGCGCGCCGCGGGCTGCAGATCGTCGAGGAATGCAAAACCGAATTGCGCGGCGAAGGAAAGGACTTTGACGGGGAACTCGAGATCGGCGCGATGATCGAAGTGCCGACCGCCGCCATCATGGCGGATCGACTCGGCCGCGAAGTCGATTTTTTCAGCATCGGGACGAACGACCTCATCCAGTACGCAGTCGCGATCGATCGGACGAACGAGCGCGTGGCCCATCTCTACGAGCCGAGCCATCCTTCGGTCGTGAGGCTGCTCAAGATGGTGGCGGATGCCGCACACGCCAACAACATCTGGGTCGGCGTCTGCGGCGAAATGGCCGGCGAAGTGTTGTTTACCCCGCTCCTCCTTGGACTTGGAATGGATGAGCTGAGCGTCGGGGCGACCGTTGTCCCGCGGGTCAAGAGCGCGGTCCAACGCCTAACGACTTCTGAGTGCCGCAAACTGGTTGAGGAAGTCTTGCAGCTCGATACCCCGAGCGCCATCCTCGCGCGCTGTACGGAAATGGCGGAGAATAATTACCCCGAGCTGCTCGGCTAGCTCGGCTCGCGCAACTACTCCTCTTCTTCCTCCGATTCCGCACCCGGCTCCATCTCGGGCTTGATCCCGTCTTCCTCCATCTTGCGCAGGACGTCGCTCATGTCGTCTACTTCGTCCCAGACCTCCTGGCTGACGTAAATTTGAGCCTTCTGTTGCACCGCCATCGCGATGCAATCGCTCGGACGACCGTCGAGCTCGATGATCTTCTTCTGCTGCAATTCGTTTTCTGCCCTAACGATCATGCGCGCATAATAGGTCGCGTTTTTTAGATCGTTAATAATGACCCGCTCCACCTTCGCCCCCAGGCTGGTCATGAGATGCCCCATCAGGTCATGGGTCAGCGGGCGCTCCTTCACCGTTCCGCGCATGAACATCGTGATTGCGCTTCCCACGCTCTGGTCGACGTAAATGATGAATACCTTGTCGCTGTTGCCGAGGAAAACTGCGCAGCCCCCGCTCGTCGGCAGGACCGCGCGAACCTGCACCTCGATCACCGTCTTGTTCATCGCAAAAAACCGTATCAGAGCGAATTCGAAAAACAAGCGGGCCGGCGCGGGCAACGCGAGGGCGACTCAGATTAAGAGGCGAGATTCCGGCCGCGCCGCGGTCCTTTTTCACCGGGAATCTGTGGATTGAAATCGCACTCCGCTGTCATACACTGCGCGACGATGACGAAACCCGATTGGGACGTGGAGGCCGCGGCGGCGACTTACAATGTCGAGGGATGGAGCAGCGGTTATTTTTCCGTCAACCCAGCGGGCAATGTCATTGCCAAACCGCTCAAGGACGCGGGCGGTTCCATCGATCTCCTCGAGGTGGTGAACGAAGCGCGCGAGCGCGGCCTTGGTTTCCCGCTCGTCATTCGTTTCCAAGATCTGCTTCGCCATCGCGTTGAGACGGTGAATCGCGCTTTCCAGGCCGCGATGCAGGAGTTCGGTTATCGCAATTCCTATCGAGGGGTTTTCCCGATCAAGGTCAATCAATTGCGCGAAGTGATCGAAGAAATCGTCGACGCCGGGGCGCAGTTCCATTTCGGGCTGGAAGCGGGCAGCAAACCGGAATTAATCGCCGCGCTCGCGATGCACAAAGATCCCGAGAGCCTCATCATTTGCAACGGCTACAAGGACCGCGCTTTCGTTCGCACCGCCATGCTCGGCCGCCGGCTCGGCAAGTCGGTCATCATCGTGGTTGAGAAATTGGAGGAGCTCGAGCAAACCTTACGAGTCGCGAAAGAGATGGGTGTCGAGCCGATGATCGGCATTCGTGTCCGCTTGCATAGCAAAGGAGCCGGCAAATGGACGACGAGCGGGGGCGAGAACGCGAAGTTTGGCCTTAGCACGACGAACCTCGTCGCCGCGAGCGAAATGCTGAAGGCACAGGGTCTGGCCCATTGCCTCAGGCTCGTTCATTTCCACGTCGGCTCGCAGGTGCCCGATATCTCGACGATCAAACGCGCCGTCCGCGAAGCGGCGCGATACTACGCGAAGCTTTCCAAGATGGGCCATGAGCTTGGCTATCTCGATGTCGGCGGCGGTCTCGGCGTCGATTACGACGGCTCACGGACCAGCTTCGACAGCTCGACCAATTATTCGCTCCAGGAATATTGCAACGATGTCGTCTACAACATCATGGAAGTGTGTGACTCCGAGAAGGTGGTGCATCCCGCGATCGTAAGCGAAGGCGGCCGTGCAATCGTCGCACATCATTCCGTGCTCGTGGTCGAAGCTTTCGGCGCGATCGAGAAAGACGTGTCAGTGACTAAAATCGAAGCGACGGAAACCGATCCGAAGCCGTTACGCGACATCATCGAGGTGAAACGCCAACTCAAGCGCGGCAACCGGCTCGAAACCCTGCACGACGCGCAGCAGATCAAGGAAGAGACGCAGCAGATGTTCAATCTCGGGCTGCTCGACTTGGAATCGAAAGCGAAGATCGAAACGATCTACTGGCAGCTTGCGCGCCAGATCGTGAACCTGCACCGCGGTCTGAAGTACATTCCCGAAGAGGTAAAGGAACTGGAGACATCGTTAGGCGACCAATACATCTGCAACTTTTCCGTCTTCCAATCGCTCCTCGATCATTGGGCCCTTGGCCAGCTCTTCCCCATCATGCCGATTCACCGCCTAACGAGTCCCCCGGAGCGCCAAGGGACTCTGGTCGACATCACTTGCGATTCCGACGGCAAGGTCAGCAAATTCACCGATCTCCAGGATGTGAAGGATACTCTCCCACTGCACAAGATTCTTCCCGGCGAACTCTACTACCTCGGTGTTTTCCTTGTCGGCGCTTACCAGGACATCATGGGCGATCTGCACAACCTCTTTGGCCGCGTCACCGAGGTGCACGTCTTTCTCGATGAGGATGAGGAATCCGGTTGGTACATCGAAGAGGTGATCGAAGGAAGCACAATCGGGCAGGTGCTGGCCCTGACCCAGTGGGACAAGATCGAACTCATGCGCCTTGTGAAGTTGCAGGTCGACGCGGCGATCAAGAGTGACCGGCTCAAGCCTAACGACGCCATGAAAATTCTCTCCGATTATGAACGCGGCCTCCAGGGCTACACCTATCTGTCACTCGAAAGTGCCGCGCCTAACGGCCAGCCGCTGCTTCCCGCCGCCTCGGCGGCGCCGGCCGCGCTTCCGCGCGATTGAGCTCGCGGGCAAGGGGCCTAACGATCCTACAGTTTCTGGCGGGGCAGGAGATGGTCGAACGCGCTGACTCGATACCAGCGGTAGCCGCAGGCTTCAAGAGCGAGCCGATGTCGGGCATCTTCGCCCGCGTGCGAGGTATCGTTCTGGCGCAGGTTCGTTAGGCCATTTTCCTTCTCGTCGCCAGCCCGGGGTTGCGCCCGCTGCCGTCACGTTCATCTCGGTAAGACCGAAGAGCGCTTCGTCGAGCGTCGAGCGATCGTTCTTTCGCCGTCGCAGCATCATGACGCGACGACCGATTCTTTTTCCTTTTCGTTAGTCGTTAGGCGCTCAGTGCAGATTGTCAGGGTTAGACGAGGGCAACGCCGGTTTCGCATCCTGTCCGCGCACCACGGCGGTATAATTGCCTAGGATGAGCGAGCGAATGATGGCGTACTCAGCATCGTCGTCCGCAGCTGCGTCGCCGTAATCTCACTCTTGGTAAAGTTCGAGAGTCGGATCGACTAAGACGTCGGTTTCCGGAATTCCGGGGGCGGTTTAACGAGACCCGATCCCCCTAACGAGCACCTCTTTCGGCCCATCGCCGTCGACGATCAATCCGCCGATCAAGACATTGTCGCCCGTCCTGACATTGAGACGTGCGAAAGGCTGCGGGATCGGCGGTGCCGCTCAAGACGTCGTCGGGCGCGACTGCGAATTGGTAACGGCCGGGCGCCGTAGGATGGATGTCGTCCCAGAAAAGATAGTGTCCAGGCGCGCGCGAGGCGGTCGAACAAACGTGCAACGCGCTCGGCCGTGGCGGTCACGTTTTCGTGCAGATGCCGGCATACGCGTCGGACGCCGGAATCGGTGTCGGAGCCGTTCGGGAAACGGCCGTCGCTGTAGCTAAAATCAGCGCCGGGATAACTAATGAAATACTGATCCTCCAGCCGACTCCGGATACTCCGTCGTCGGACAGACTGTCGCCGAAATGATCACCCGACTGAAGACGGGCGCGGCCTGCACAAAGAGTCGTGAAGCGAAATGAGGCAAGTGACAACGGCCGGAGAGGAAACCCACGAGCGAAAGCAACCATAAAAAAAATCGCACTCGCCCGACGGGCGGACCTATCGAAACCCGAAAGAATCTCGCCTAACGACTGACGAGTTGTAGAAAAAAGCGCCATCACCGAAGAAGTGACCACGCCCTCCCAAAATGAGCTGCCGTTGCGAAGACTACTTCTTTTTCGCTTCGCCGGGACGATAATCTTCCTCGGCGGCTTCGAAGGCCTTCTCCAGGCCGACCATGTCTTCGCCGGGGCGGAAGTTGTCGAACGCTTCCGATTCACGTTTGAGCTCTTCTTCGGAGTAGTTGGCCGCCTTGATCGAAAGACCGATGCGCCGCTCGACTTTGTCGACTTTGATGACGCGTGCTTCCACTTCCTGGCCGACCTTGAGCACGTCCTTCACTTTCGCGACGTGGTCTTCGCTGAGCTGCGAAATGTGCACCAGACCATCGATGTCATCCTGCAACTGCACGAAGGCGCCGAAACTGGCGAGCTTGGTGACTTTGCCGGTAACGAGATCACCGATCTTGTATTTCTCGTCGATGTTTTTCCAAGGATCGTCGGAAAGCTGTTTGATGCCGAGGCTGATGCGCTGGTTGGTCTTGTCGATGTCGATTACTTCCGCTTCGACTTCGTCGTTCTTTTTGAAGACTTCCATCGGGTGATTGATTTTCCGAGTCCAACTGAGATCGGAGACGTGGATCATGCCGTCGATCCCGTCTTCCAATTCCACAAACGCGCCGTAAGCGGTCATGTTGCGGATCTGGCCTTTGACGCGGCTGCCGATGGTGAATTTCTTCTCGATCTCATCCCACGGATTCGGCTCGAGCTGGCGCAGGCCTAACGAGATTTTTTGCTCTTCCTTATTCACGCCGAGAACGACGGCTTCCACTTCCTGCCCGACGGTGAGAATGTCGGACGGACGCATGATGCGTTTCGTCCAGGAAAGTTCGGAGACGTGGATGAGACCTTCGACTCCTTCCTCCAACTCCACGAATGCGCCGTAGGGCACGAGGTTGGTGATCTTGCCTTTGACCTTCTGGCCGGCTGGGAAACGCTCCTCGATCTGGTCCCACGGATTTTTCTGCGTCTGCTTCAGGCCTAACGAGACGCGCTCTTTTTCCTTGTTGATGTCGAGAACGAGAACTTCGAGCTGTTGGCCGACCTTGAGCAGCTCGCTCGGGTGACCGAGGCGACCCCAAGTCATGTCGGTAATATGGAGAAGGCCGTCCATTCCGCCGAGATCGATGAAGGCACCGAAATCGGTGAGATTCTTCACTGCGCCTGAGACCGTGTCGCCGACCTTCACGCCTTCGAGGAATTTCTGACGCTTCTCGCTCCGCTCCTGCTCGATCAATTCCCGTCGGCTGAGGACAACGTTCTTTCGGTCGTCGTTGATCTTGACGATTTTGAAATCGTAGGTGTTGCCGACGAACTGCTGGAGATCCCGCGGCGGGATGATGTCGATTTGGGAGGCGGGCAAAAATGCTTCGACACCGATGTTCACCATCAATCCGCCTTTAACGACGGACTTCACTTTGCCCTTGATCAATCCGTCGCCGGCGAAAACTTGAGCGATCTTGTTCCAATTCTGGCGGTAGGCGGCTTTTTCCTTCGAGAGAACGACCATGCCTTCATCGTTCTCGAGACGCTCGAGCAGCACTTCCACTTCATCGCCCACTTCGAGCGACTCGATGTCGTCGAATTCCGCCGTCGGGATCACACCCTCCGATTTGTAGCCGATATCCACCAGGACTTCGCGGGGTCGAATCTCGAGGATGCGTCCTTTAACAATGCTGCCTTCTTTGAAGTCGCGCATCGACTTCGACATCAGATCCTGCATTTGCAACATAAACGGTGGTAGGCTCTCCTGGTGAGGCGGGGCTCGATGGTTAAAAGCAGCGGCGATTATCGCCGTCTGTTCCCGCGGAAAGGGGAGGGAAAGTAGTCACGTTCTGCGGCGCGGTCAACTGGCAGCCAGAATAGGTTTGCTCCGCTTTCCGCTCGAATATAATCTCCGAGCCAATGAGTTGGAGCACGAGTGAAGCCATAACCGATCCGGCAATTCGCGAGCCGATGACGTTACGTTCGGAATTCAGATTTCAGCTGCACGATATTGCGACCGAGACCACGTTCCGCCTCCACAGTCATTTGATTTCTGTTCCGAGTCTTGATCAACAGGCGCAGGCAACCGGTGCAGACGAGACGCAAGACGGCGAGGTTTTACAAAATGTCATGGGCGAATTCGTCTGCGTCTACAACGCTGCGGTCGCGAAAGGGATGAAACCCGATCCATTGTGGCTTGAAGAAAACCCAGACTTTCGTGAGAACTGCGGCTGACAAGTGGCGGAGGATCTTCTTTTTAAGGTGTTATGACGAAATATTCTCTGCTCATTTTTCTTTTGACAGCATTGGCTTCGCCGACTCTGCACGCAGATTCGACCGCCGAGCAACAGCTGACCGAAGCGATTAAAGCTTCCGGAACCTCTGTCGTTCATCTTTGGGCGCCTTGGTGCGGCAACTGTAAATCGGAGTTGAAAAGTGGCGGCTGGACGAAGGTGGTAAAGGAAAATCCGAACGTGAAATTCTATTTCGTCTCCGTTTGGAACGGCGGCGAAGATGGGCGCGCGACGCTCGCTGGCTACGACCTCACCCAACAGCCTAACATAACGGTCCTGGCCGATCCAGGTCCACGAGGCGCGGGTCACATCACGCACTTCCTCGGATTGCCGCTAAGTTGGATTCCGACAACCTTGATTTTCCGGGGCGGAGACCTCCGTTATGCCCTCGACTACGGCGAGATTCGCTTTCCGATCTTGCAACAGCTGATCACGGATAGCGGCTCGGATTGGTAGATTTCGGTCTGCGAATCGTCGCGAAATTCGGGTTGCCAGAGGCGGAGGGGTGTAGCATCTTTCCCGTCCGCTGCGCCAGTCGGGCGGAGCGTTAATTACCTATGTCTAACACGATCGAACTAGTGCCTGAACTGCTCGAAGCAGGCGTTCATTTTGGCCACCAGACCAAGCGCTGGAATCCGAAAATGAAGCCGTTCATTTTCGAAAAGCGAAACGCCATCTACATCATCAATCTCGATGAAACCGTGAAACAGCTGCAGCGCGCAACTGATTTTCTGCAGGATGTGGCGCGGCGTGGCGGAAAGATTCTCTTCGTCGGGTGCAAGAAGCAGGCACAGGAAGCGGTTAAGGAAGCCGCCGTGGCATGTGGGCAATTCTACGTTAACCAGCGCTGGCTCGGGGGCACGCTGACGAATCTCACGACAATTCGTAAGAGCATCGGCCGTTTAAAATACATCGAGGAAATCGAACGTTCGCCCGATTACAAAAAAATGGGCAAGCAAGAACTCGCTGCTCTCAACCGCGAGGCGGCCAAGCTCCGTCGAAACCTAGAGGGCATTCTGGAGATGTCGCAGCTCCCTGATGCTCTCATCATCATCGATACGACGCGCGAACAGAACGCTGTTAACGAAGCGCACCGGCTCGGTATACCGACGGTCGCGATCGTTGATACCAATGCCGATCCCGAAATTATAGATTACCCAATTCCCGGGAATGACGACGCGATTCGTGCCATTCGTGTGATGCTGCAAAAACTGGTGGACGCGATCGTCTCTGCAAGCGGCGAAGCCCGCTTGCGTGAAGAGGTCGAGATGGCGGGGATCTCCGCCTAACGACAAGACGCGCTTGAGAGTCGGCGGCGGTGGGTTGAGAGGCTTCCGGCTCTTGGACCCATCGTCTCAACCGTTCAGCCTTTTACTATCATGGAAATAAATCCTCAGACGGTCAAAGAACTCCGCGATAAAACCAACGCGGGCATGATGGATTGCAAACGCGCCCTGACCGAGGCGGGTGGCGACGTCGAGAAAGCTGAGACAATCCTTCGTCAGAAAGGCATCGCCGGAGCGAGCAAAAAATCTTCCCGCGCGACTAAAGAAGGAATCGTCGCTTCCTACATCCATCTCCAAGGCAAAGTCGGCGTGCTCGTGGAAGTGAATTGCGAGACGGATTTCGTAGCGAAAAACGACGGCTTCCGCGCTTTCGTGAAAGACATTACCCTCCACATCGCCGCTGCTCAGCCACTTTTCGTTAATCGCGAAGATGTGCCTGAGGAATCGATTTCGCGGGAGAAGGAAGACTACATGGCTCAGGTTAAAGGGAAGCCTGAGAACGTCGTTGCCAGGATCGTCGAAGGCAAGCTCGACAAATATTTCAGCGCCGTCTGTCTGCTGGAGCAGGGGTTTATCAAGAACCCTGATCAAACGATCAGGGAACTCGTCGCCTCGAAGATCGCGGAGATCGGCGAAAACATCGTTATTCGCCGCTTTACCCGCTATTCAGTCGGCGAACCATTGGACATTGAGGTCGTCGGCGTAGCCCGGGAGAGCGAGTAAATTCGGCTTCTATCCCGCGAAGATTTATCTCTCCGAAAGGGAAACCCGCCCAACCGACGCGTGGCGTCGGCGGACGGGCACTCGCAGTCGAAGTTCGTTACCGACTTGTGGGCGGAACCTGTGGGATGAACGTAAATGGCGGAACTGGCGGCAAGGCCGGCGGCGGACCTTCGGCGGGCGCCTCCTCCGGGCCTTCTGCGGGGATATCTTTGTTGTCCAGAATTTCTTTGCCGCCAAATTCCTCCTTGCCATCGTTCCTGTCAGCACTCTCAGCCTCATTCGCCCCGCGCTGCTGCGGACCGAAAGCTGCAACTTGGGCGATCGAGAAAGCTTCGCCACGGAGACTTGCCGGGTGCCATTTGAGCATCACATAGCGCCCAACCGTTTCCGGAAAATCCACTGAGGCGCGGCCTTCCCCAGTGCTGACGACCGAACCGACGGGTCTCAACCCGGCAAACGATCTCTCACTAATCTTCAACAACGGGGGCAAATTAGCGGGCTGCGTGATATTGGTGATTTGTTGCAAAGAGGAACCGTCGGAGACCGCGGCCCTGTCGTTAGGCGCACCGAGGGGCAACGCCCGCATTACGAAGAAATCAACGCTACCGGCCTGAGAAGCGTAAATCGCAGAGAGGCGACTGAGGTTCCGCTCGCGTCCAAGATCGATAATCGCAGTCGGCGCAGCGTCGCCCGGAGCGAAGGTATAGACGGTGGCGGGTTGGTCGTCGATCATGTGATTGGCTTCAGTCAAGTCGCCAGAGCTTACATACAATCCCCGCGCCCGCGCATGGAGATCACTGAAGTTGAAGTTGATCAAGGCAAAGCTGCTTGAGTCAGTCTCGAAACTTACTTTACGTGGGCGCGGCATGGTGAAATCGGAAAGCGCCGGTGTCGCATACACCCCGAAGGCTGCGATGCGTCCAGCCTGCGTCACCTGAAAGCTCACCTTCACGTATTTGGCTTCGCCCGGACCAATCTTCGTCGAGATTGCGCCTTTCAAGATTGTTCCTTTCGCGACCGTTCGCCATTCCGGACTGTTCTCAGGAACATCGGCATTAGAAAGTGCGATAGCGAAATCGCCCGTCGCACCCTCATTCAGGAATGCGAGACTTTCGACATTCTCGATATTTGAGAGCGACACCAGGATGCTCGACTTACCGGTTCCCAACTGATAGCCGATTGTAGGGTCGTCGCAGAGTAGCGCCGCTTCAGCAGTGTTCTGATCTTCATCCTTTGAGCTGAGCTGCAATTTCGTCAGAGACACGCTCTGCGGTCGGGCCGTCACTGCAGCGCCAAAATGATAGCGTGCGACATTTTCTGGATAGGCGGGTGCTTGGTGAACAGTAAGTGGCGGCGCCTTCTGCAAGACGACATCAGCAGCGACGAGAATCGAAGGCGCCGCTGGAACGATGCAAAAACAGAGCAATTTCGAGCAGAGGAATGAAGCAACGGGTCTCATATAATTTCCATATCTACAAAAAAGTAGGGTAGGAATTCCCGGCCCTTTTGGCAACGAAAATCTTACCGTTAGCTGAAAATCCTCCCGACCCTCAGCAAAGGCAAGTCACTGTTTCGCTCGGCGCGATCGAGCTGGCGAGGCCGGGACGGTGGAAGACGGCTCTAAAAATCGCCAGTCCTGCGAGACTGTCTCGCAAAATCGTTCTGTGGAAAAAACCTAAAGTGAGCAGCAACGAGGCGACCGGCCGGGCTGGAGAAATCCGATCGGCCCTTTCGAAGAGGTGTCAATTCTGGGCCACGAGCGTGGCGGAAGCGGCGCGAAATTTCCGAGAGCCTTCGAAGGCGTAATAAGGAACGTACGAGAGTCGTCCTACGTCCCGGGTCGGAAACGCCTTCCAGTTCCAAGTGGGATCAAGCACATAGTCTCCTTCGGCGCTTGCCCACTCGAGCCACGCATGCGTGGACCGGCTGAAAGGAGAGCGCTTTCCAATCACCAGCCGGAGGCGCGTCGCCCCGTGCTCTTGC
>DASXDC010000106.1:0-5963 GCA_036490855.1 Chthoniobacterales bacterium | reverse complement strand
TCTCGTCGAGCAGAAGAAGGATGTCGTCATCCTGCTCGACAGCCTAACGAGATTGGCGCGCGGCTATAATTCGCTCGTCAAAGGCAAGGGCCGCACGATGTCGGGCGGCGTCGAGTCGAAGGCGCTCCTGAAACCGAAGCGCTTTTTTGGCGCAGCCCGCAATGTCGAGGAGGGCGGCAGCCTGACGATCCTGGCGACCGCCTTGATCGAAACCGGCAGCCGGATGGATGAAGTAATCTTCGAAGAGTTCAAGGGGACGGGGAACATGGAACTGCATCTCGATCGTTCGCTGGTCGAGAAGCGCCTTTACCCCGCGATTCACATCCTGCAATCCGGCACCCGGCGGGAGGATTTGCTTTACCATCCCGAGGAATGGGAGCGAGTGAAGCTGCTGCGCAAGACGATGGCGGCGCTGCCGCCGCTCGAGGCGATGGAGTTGTTAATCAAAAACCTGCACGCGACAAGAACGAACGCGGAGCTTTTGCTGGCGGGCCTGCGGTGATCGCGTCCGATTCTCAACTGGCCGAAATTCTCCCCCGGCTCTGTCAATTTTCACGGATCGCCGTCGATACCGAGGCGGACAGTTTGCACTGTTACTTCGAGAAGCTCTGCCTCATTCAGCTCACCTTCGACGGCGAAGACCTTTTGGTTGATCCGCTCGCGCCCGTCGATCTGCAGCCACTCTGCACCCTTCTGGCGCAAAAGGAGATCGTGCTGCAGGGAATGGATTTCGATCTGCGACTGCTCCGACGGTCTTTCGATTTCCCAGTGCGCGATGTCTTCGACACCGTGATTGCGGCGCGGATGCTCGGGCTGAGCGAATTCAGTTACGCGGCCCTGGTGCAGCAATACTTCGGCGTTACCCTCGCAAAAGGATCCCAGAAGGCGAACTGGGCGCGCCGGCCGCTTCCGCCCGCGATGCGAGCCTATGCGAAGAATGACACGCATTATCTCCTCCCGCTCGCGTCCAGGATGGAGGAGCAAATGGAGGCGCTTGGTCGCATGCAATGGTTTCGCCAATCATGCGAACGCGCGCTCGCCCAAACCCTCATCCTGCGGGAGCGCGACCCTAATGACGCCTGGCGCATCACCGGTAGCGGCAACCTCCCGCCGCAGGCCGCAGCGATTCTGCGCGCCATCTGGTACTGGCGCGATGCCGAGGCGCAGGCGATCGATCACCCGTCCTTCCATATCCTGCAAAACAGCGCGATGATCGAAGCCGCCAAACAGTTCGCGGCCGGCCAGACGCCGGAATTTCGTCATCTCTCCGAGCGTCGGCGCCACGGATTTCTCGAAGCGGCGCGGATCGCCCTGGAACTGCCGGAGTCGGAGTGGCCGCAGCGGCCGCCGCGCGCCGTTCGCATCCGCACGCCCGGCTTTGATAAAAAGCTCGGAGCACTTCGGCAGCGGCGCGACCGGCACGCGAAAGAGTTGGCGATCGACCCGGCCTTCATCGCCCCGCGCAGCACCCTCGAGAGTCTGGCCGCCGCTCCAGATCGGGCCGAGCAACTACTCGTTCGATGGCAGCGCGAGCTGCTCGAGCTCTAACCGCGTTTACCCAAAGCTCCAACTCGTTAGGCGAAAGCCGTCCCGGGAAGCGGCCTGCGATTTTCCACGACTTTACGGCGAGGGCGGCAGCGGCTCCTCGCGCGGGGCGGAATTGGCGCTGCCGGCGGGCGTTTTCTTCGGCTGCAGCGTCTGGTAGGGACCAGCATCTTCACTTGGGTTATAGAGATCGCGCCGGTTCGAGAGCGTCGTGCAGGAAGTCGCAACCACAGCGAACAAACCGAGCAGCAATTGAAACCTCACGCCGGCAGCGAATCAGAACGCGCCGCACCTGTCAATGTGAGTGCGCCGGCCGAGAAAGTGATTGCAGAGCAGCCGGCTTCACAGGAACGTTCTCCACCGTCAGGGGCTATGGACTGGGGACTAACGAACCCCGCCAGGGCAGGAATGCAGCAACGGTAGTCTGATCCTCTTTGCCGTAGTCCTCTGGCGGTCTTTTTCTTGACCGGCCGCGGTGGGAACGAAATGAAAGTCCTGAAGACGAAGAGCGTCCGCTTCAGCGCGGTCGTCGAAGCCTGTGGCCAGCCGCAAGTCTACACGCTCTGGCAAACGCCGAAAAAGGATCGGCATCTGCAAACGGAGATCCGCCACGATCACCTGATGACGATTCAGCGCTCCGCCAGCGGGACGGAATTTGGTTGTGTCGGCTTCGTCGAACGGAAGGGCGCCCTTTACCTCCAATTCCCGAAATCCTTGAAGCGTTTCGCGGATCAGAGGATCGTGGGCGTGAAATGGGAGCTGGTGAAAAGATAACCGCGGCCGCGCCTAACGAGTCAGTAACATCCGGGCTGAGCGCCGAGGAACGCCGTCGTTATTCGCGTCACGTTCTGCTGCCCGAGATCGGCCTCGCCGGGCAGGAAAAACTAAAGGCAGCGCGCGTTCTCTGTCTGGGCGCGGGTGGTCTTGGTTCTCCAGCGGCGCTTTATCTCGCCGCCGCCGGCGTCGGCACCCTCGGGTTGGTGGACGATGACCGGGTCGCGCTTTCCAATCTCCATCGCCAACTCCTGCACGGAACCAAAGACATCGGCCGCGCGAAAACCGAATCAGCACGCGACCGCCTGACGGATATCAACCCTGAGATCGCCCTGCAGCTGCACGCCCGCCGTTTTACCCGCGAGAATGCAGCGGAAATTTTGCAGCGCTACGACCTGATCGTGGACGGGACGGATAACTTCGCGACCCGTTATCTTTCGAACGACGTCGCCGTCTTCGCGGGCAAGCCTAACGTCTACGGCTCCATCTTTCGTTTTGATGGTCAGATGACCATTTTCGCGCCGCATCTCGGCGGGCCCTGTTATCGCTGTCTTTTTCCGGAGCCGCCGCCGCCGGGCGAGGTCCCGAGCTGCGCCGAGGCGGGCGTGCTCGGCGTGCTCCCTGGAATCGTCGGCATGCTGCAGGCGACGGAAGCGATCAAGCTGATCCTTGGGATTGGCGACTCGTTGATTGGGCGCCTCCTCCATTTCGACGCGCTGAAGATGAAGTTCCGCGAGTTCAATTTGCGGCGAGACCCCGACTGTCCGGTCTGCGGCGCGCGGCCGACAATCACGGAGCCGATCGACTACGAAATGTTCTGTCACGGCGCCCCCGATCTGACTGCGGCCGTTCCGCAAATTCAGGTGGGCGAGCTGCGGGAACGGATGACAACCGGCGAGTCCTTCACTTTGCTCGATGTGCGCGAGCCGTTTGAATTTGAGATGGCGCGAATCGAGGGCGCGAATCTGATTCCGTTAGGCGAGCTCCCGGCGCGCTGGCGGGAACTGGATCGGACGCGGGAAACTTTTGTTCTTTGTCACAGCGGAGTGCGGAGCGAACGGGCGGCGGAATATCTGCGCGAGGTGGGCTTCGCGCGAGTCGCAAACGTGGCAGGCGGCATCGACGCCTGGTCGGAGGAAGTCGATCCGGATGTGCCGCGTTATTAGAGGATGAAGTTATTTTTTCTTCGGGCGCTGCTCCTTTTCTGCTCGTTAGGCTGGGTCGCGGGCTGCGATCGCATGATCACACCGCGCCAGGCGCAGTTGAGCAAGGATGGAGACGCAAAGGTGTCGGAGGGGAACTACGCGGCTGCGATCAACCTCTACGAAAAGGCGCTCGACGGGACGAACGCTTCGGCCGACATCCATTATAAGCTCGCCCTAATTTACGAGGACAAACTGAACGACCCGCTCAACGCCCTTCATCATTTCAAGCGCTTCCTCACCCTCGAGCCAACCGGAAAACGCGCCGTGGAAGTGAAAGGTTTCATGAAGCGCGACGAGCTCACGCTGCTCACGAATCTGACTGGCGATTCGATGGTGCCGCGCGCCGAGGTGGTGCGGCTGCGCAACGAAAACCTCAGCTTGCGCAAACAAATCTCGGAGCGTTGGGAGACGAAGAAAGCGGAGGCGGCGGCGGAGAAGGTGGCCGCGAACCGGCGCAAGCCTAACGAGTCTCTGCGGAGCCACGGTAAAACTCGCCATTATACCGTCGAACGGGGCGACACCCTGGCTTCGATCTCGCGCAAGTTTTACAAGAGTTCCGGCCGTTGGCAGCGCATCCTGGAGGCAAATTCCGGCGTCATCAGCAAGCCGGGCGATCTGAAGCCGGGACAAACATTGATCATTCCGTGAACGCGCGCCGCGTCCGATTGCGGGTTACTTTTTGCGCCCAGGGACACACACGCTTCGCGTCGTTTACGAATACTTTGCGGCGGGACAACGCGGAAATCTTTCCGCGGCGCTCTGACATCCGTAGTTGCAATTTATGAAGGCGATCGAACGCATTGCTCCCGACGTCGGTTGGCAACCGATTAGTTTTGTGAACGCCTACCTAGTCGGACATTCGGGCGGAGCTTGGGCGCTGGTCGATACCGGTCTACCGGGACGCGACGAACAAATTTTTGCGGCGGCGGAAGCGCGCTTCGGCGCCGGCTCGCGACCGGAGGCGATTTATCTGACGCATGGCCATTTCGATCACTCCGGGTCGGCGCGGGCTCTTGCGGAAAAATGGGACGTCCCGATCTATGCCCATCGGATGGAGCTGCCGTATCTGACTGGCCGCTCGGATTATCCGCCGCCGGACCCGACGATCGGCGGAGCGATGGCGTTCCTCTCTCGCTTCATGCCCTTCCGCACCCGCGATCTCGGGGAATGTGTACGCGAATTGCCAGATGGAGAATTGCCTGGCTTACAGGAGTGGCATTGGATTGCGACCCCGGGACATTCGCCGGGACACGTTTCCTTTTTCCGATCTTCCGATCGCGTCCTGCTCGCGGGCGACGCCTTCGCCACGATGGATATGGATTCGTGGAGTGGTTTGATGACGGGGAAAAAGAAACTGGCTCGCGCCGGCGCGCCCTTCAACATGGATTGGGGCGCGACGCAGGAATCAGTGCGAAGGCTGGCCGAGCTGCGCCCGGAGGTGGTGGGTTGCGGGCATGGAATGCCGATGACGAATGCCGAGTTACCGGACCGGCTGGAGCGATTTGCGCGCCGCTTCCAGCATCCGCGCCGCGGTCGTTATGCAATCCGACCCGCGCTGGTCGATGAAAGCGGTGTCGTTAGGCTGCCGCCCGCGCCCTTCGATCCGGTGCCGCTGGCGACGGCGGGCGCGATCCTGGCGGTAGGGATCGCCCTCGGCTCCGGCTACGTCGAAAAGCAGCTGACGGATTAGGATTCGTTAGGCTTCGATCAGGGGAGCGATGGGCCGCGCCGGACTTCACTCTGGTGGAGACTCCGGGTCTGATCAGCGATCGGGGTACCGGTCGAGATGCCCCGATTTTGGCCTAACGAACTTCCGCTTGTGCGCCGCCCGAGGAACGGAATCGATGCGGAACGGCCATTCCTTTTTCCGCGAGACGTGACCAGATCGGCCAGCTCCAGGAGATCGTTTGAATCCGAGACTCGGGTGATCGGAAGATGACGCAGGCTTCGCCTAACGACGGTATCGGCTCCGCCGCCGCCAGACCAACCGGCATTCACGGCTGGGATGGGAGAAGCGCTTCCGGTGAGAGTGGCGGAGCCTGTGACCGGGGTGGCGCCGTCATCGAACGGCGGCGCCTGGTCGAGCGGTGCGGTTTGCGCTCATTCCCGGCAAACGTCCCGGTCGTGTTCCCATTTCCGCCCGAGCCGGTGTAGTTCGGGACGTTTGTGAAAACCGATGCATTAACTCCATCGTCGCCAGTAATCGTCACCACGACCCCATTACTAATCGTGACTGCGTTAGCCGCGATGATCACGCTGCTTTCACTATCCAGGGTTAGGTTGGAGATGAAGTTGACCTTGCCGTTGCTCCCGGGGGCGTAGAGCTTGAGTTCGGCGCTGCCCGACAGCCTGCCGCCATCAACCGTCAGTGTGCCATTGCCGCCAAATACGCCACTCTTCAGGATATCGGCATTGATGGCGGTATTGTTGAAGGTGATC
>DASXDC010000105.1:0-15069 GCA_036490855.1 Chthoniobacterales bacterium | reverse complement strand
GCACCACCACTTTACTGCGCATGAAAAAACTCGAAGCGATCATCAAGCCGTTCAAACTCGAGGAAGTGAAGGAAGCTCTCGCCGAGCTCGGAATTGAGGGCATGACGGTGACGGAAGTGAAGGGCTTCGGACGTCAGAAAGGCCACACGGAAATCTATCGCGGGAGCGAATACACGGTCGATTTCCTGCCGAAAGTGAAAGTGGAGGTCGTGCTGGCCGACGATATGGTGGACAAGGCGGTGAGCGTGGTGGTGACCGCGGCCAAGACGGGAAAAATTGGCGACGGAAAAGTTTTTGTCCTGCCGGTCGAACACGCGGTGCGCATCCGGACGGAAGAGATCGGCGAGAAAGCGGTCTGAGCCGTTTCCTCTGGCGCCTCCTCCGTGTCTCAGTGATCGAGGAATCGCTGTCGTGAATTATTTACAACTTCGCGCTGGAAGTCTGCCTCGGCGCTGGGAATAAAAGCCTTTGCCAACTGACCAACTCCGTAATCCTGCAACCACTCCATGCCTAACAAAAAGACTCCATCTGACGTCAGCAAGATGATCAAGGACCACGAGGTCAAACTCGTGGATTTCAAGTTTACCGACCTGCCCGGCGCCTGGCAGCATTTCACCACTACCCTGACCGAGTACAACGAGGACATTTTCACCGAGGGCCTCGGCTTCGACGGATCGAGCATCCGCGGCTGGAAGGTGATCAACGCTTCCGACATGCTCGTGATTCCCGATCCCGAGACGGCCTGGATCGACATCTTCAATGCCGAGCCGACGCTCAGCCTCATCTGCACGATCGTGGAGCCGATCACCCGCGAGCCCTACAACCGCGACCCGCGCGGCCTGGCGGAAAAGGCGGAGACTTATCTGCAGAGCACGGGGATCGCGGACACGGCGTTCTTCGGGCCGGAAGCGGAATTTTTCATCTTCGACGACGTGCGTTTCCACAACGCCGGGAACGGCTCCTCCTACTCGGTCGATAGCGCGGAGGGGCATTGGAACAGCGGGCGCGAGGAGTTCCCGAATCTCGGCTACAAGATCCGGGCGAAGGAAGGCTATTTCCCGGTCGCGCCGGCCGACACCTTGCAGGACATCCGCAACGAGATGTGTCTCGAGTTGGAAAAAGCCGGCATCCCGATCGAGCGCCAGCATCATGAAGTCGCGACGGCGGGGCAGGCCGAAATCGACATCCGTTTCGCCCCCCTCAAGGTGATGGGGGATCACCTGCAATATTACAAATACATTGTGCGCAACGTGGCGCGGAAGCACAACAAGTCGGTCACGTTCATGCCGAAGCCGATCTTCGGCGATAACGGCTCCGGCATGCATACCCACATCTCGCTCTGGAAAGATGGGAAGCCGCTCTTCGCCGGGAATGGCTACGCGGGCTTGAGCGACATGGCGCTCTTTTTCATCGGCGGCATTCTGAAACACGCGCCGGCGCTGACCTGCATCACGAACCCGACGACGAACAGCTACAAGCGGCTCGTCCCGGGATTCGAGGCGCCGGTCAACCTCGCCTACTCCGCGCGCAATCGCTCGGCGGCAATTCGCATCCCGACCTACTCCGCAAATCCGAACGCGAAGCGAATTGAGTTCCGGACGCCGGACGCGGCGGCCAATCCGTATGTGGCTTTCGCGGCTCTCCTCCTCGCCGGCCTCGACGGCGTGCAGAACCGAATCGATCCCGGCGACCCGCTGGACAAGAATCTTTACGACCTGCCGCCGGAAGAACTGGCGCAGGTGCCGAGCGTGCCGGATTCGTTAGGCGGGGCGATCGCGGCGCTGGAGGCGGATCACGCTTTCCTCCTCCGCGGTGATGTTTTCAACACCGACTTCATCAACAACTGGACCGAGATGAAGCAAAAGGAATACGACGCGCTGCGGCTTCGCCCGCACCCGTATGAGTTCCAGATGTACTACGACGTTTGATCCGATGGCGTTGCGACGACGGCACCGAAGCGCCTTTGGACCCATCTCTTACAAGGGCGGGCATAACGAATGGACCGACAATCTGCTCTCGCGGTCTACTCCTGATGTCGAATAGCATTCTCGCGGAAACGATCTATCCCGCGCTCGTCCATTTCCTCTGGGGCGAAACGAATCTTCCCTGGTCGTGAAAGTTATAACGCGCCCGAGCTTCCAACCCCTCAGCCCGCGGAGTGACCGGGAAAAGTCTTGCAACGCAGGGAGATCGTCCGATGTTCGACAGCGTATGAATCTCCTCGCCTTGTTATCCAATCTGGGCGGACCGGACCTGATCATCATCCTCCTGATCATCCTCGTCCTCTTCGGCGCGAAGAAATTGCCCGAACTGGCCAAGGGCATGGGCCAGGCAGTGAAGGAATTCCAGAAGGCGAAGGACGAATTCAGCGACGAGCTGCATAACGCCGGGAATACCACTCCGCCGAAGCCCGACGTTCGTCAGGCCGACGCTACCGTGCCGCGGATCGAGAACGCGCCGACGGCGAGGGAGGTTCCACCTGCCGCGAGAGACGTTCCACCGGCGGCGCGAGAAGAGATCGCCCCGGAAGAGCGCGTCTGACGCCTCGCAGTCGCGACGCTTCGGCCGACCCTGCGATCCGCCATTGAGAGGTGGTCGCCGCTAGCCCTGGGAACTTCAGAGCTCATTCTTTAACGCGCAGCCAATCGACGCTGGCATGATCGCGCTGCCCACGGCGGATTTATCCAATGACATCCGGCGGCTTTTCGTCTAAGCATAGCGGCTCAAATTCCGAATCATGCCCGAAACCAACCTTCGCACCCAAATCAAAGAGATGCTGGTCAAGAACCTGATGCTGCAGACCACCGCCGATCAAATCGCGAACGATCTGCCGCTTTTCGGACCGGGCGGTTTGGGCTTGGACTCGATCGATGCGCTCGAGCTGGTAGTGAGCATGGAGAAGACCTTCGGCGTCGGCGTGCCGAATTCGGAGGTCGCGGGCAAAGCGCTCCAGACCGTGGATTCGATTCACGACTACATCGTGGAAAAGGCCGAACGGCCCGCGGCTTAACGCAAAAGGCCTGATAGCCGCGCGGATCACTCGCTTCTCTCGGCAAGATTAATTGCGTCGATCAATTGCCGATAACGCCCGAAGGCGTAACGATGCGGTGTCAAAACGAGACGCGGTAGATTTGCGATCTCCGGCTGATTTTGCTCCTGCGGAAGAGCGAACGTTTGCACGATTTCGCCTTTCCGAAGCAAATCCGAGAATTGCAAATTTAGCTCTTCTAGCCCGCTTTTTGCCAACGGTTTGCAGATTCGAATAACCAGTTGTGATCCGACCCAGCGCGATGAGTTGTAATTCCTGTAGAAGAGCAGGATTTCGCCAACCGCTTCTTCAACTGTGTGCGCGATTTTGATGAAATTGAAATCCTCTTCCGACATCAGACCCTGCTTCAGGAGATGATCCGTCAGGAACCGCATCCACGTCTCCCAATAGCGCCCGTCGGGTCGATCGAGGAGGACGATCGGGATGATGAGCGCCTTGCCTGTCTGCATGAGGGTGAGAGCTTCGAATCCTTCGTCCATCGTCCCGAAGCCGCCCGGAAAGAGCGCGTAGGCGTGCGTTTCCTTCACGAAATTCAGCTTGCGGGTGAAGAAGTAATTGAAGTTAATCAGCTTCGGATCCCCGTGGATGATTTCGTTCGCGCGCTGTTCGAAGGGCAGGCGAATGTTGAGTCCGAAACTGTTCTCGCGACCCGCGCCGCGCTGCGCCGCACCCATGATTCCGTCGCCGCCGCCGGTCATCACCATGTAATCATTCGCCACCATTTGGCGGCCGAATTCCTCCGCCAACTGCGCCTCCGGTTCACTCGGCGCCGTCCGCGCAGAACCGAAGACAACCACTTTCCGCCGGTCGCGATAAGGCGCGAAAATCTTGGCTGCATACCGCAGTTCCTTCAGCGCGCGGTTCATCAGCTTGAGGTCGCCTGTGCCCATCTTATCCCGCGCCATCCTGAGCGCGGTGACGATTAGTTCCTCGATCAGCTCCGGTGATTTCTCCGCGCCCCAATCCGCCACCAGTTGCCGGATCCGTTCCTCAAATTCTGGCCCGATATTCGAAGTCCGGCGCGCCGGCTGTTCCTGGATCGTGCCTGTAAAGTCTTGCACGCAGTTAATTGAGCTAGTTCTACGCCGACGAACAGTGAAAAACTGGTGACGTTAGGCCGACTGCAGGTCGGCCAGGATCTCCTCCATGTGGCGGATCGGGAGCGAATAATGCCCTTCCCCTTCCGCGAGTCGAAATGCACAGTTCGAGAGCCGCGCACCTAACGACTCCGCCAGGCTCCAGTGAAAGCTGCGATCTTTCTTCCCATGCCAGAGCCGCACCGGCACACGAATCTCCTCGAGTGGAAATCCCCACGGCTGCGCATAAATCTCCGCATCAATCATCAGACCATCGGCCGAGGCGCGCCAGGCTTGCCGCTGGCTCTCGAAACAGGCGTCAAAGGCGGCGATGTCGCGCATCACTTTTGCGTCGCACGGCTGGAGCAGCTTCAGGAGCAACGGGCGAAAACGGATTGGCACCTTGAGGGAGAGAAACGGGCGCGCGGCGTGAAACGAAAAACGCAGCAGCTCCCGATGACGCGGATAAAAGAAGAGCAGCCAGCGATAAAGCGCGAGCAGTCCGCTGCGATCTTGCAGCTCCGCAAGCGGCGAGGCCCCGCTTACGACTGCAATCGCCTCGACGCGCTCCGGCAAGGCCCAGGCGGCCACGAAAGCGTAGGGCGCGCCGCCCGAAATCCCGAGGATGCGAAATTCGCCGATGCCTAACGAGTCGGCGAGTTCCGCCAGGACCGGCGGCCAATCGAGCAGCCTTCGCTCCGGCGTGAGCGAGGAGTCGCGAATCCCTGGCCGATCCGGGGAAATGATTCGTAAGCCCATACCACGCGCCGCGGGGTCGGTCAGCTCCGCCATCGTGCGCGAACTGGGCCAGCCGTGACAGAAAAAGACCGGCGCTCCATCGCGCGCACCGTATTCAGCGATCGCAAGGACCTGGCCATTTTGCAACGTGATTTTCTCGCCGGCCGTTTTCATTTTTACAGGAGAAACCTAGCTCAACGATTGGACGGCAGCGAAGCAGCGGGTTAATTCTAGCGCCGTTCCAAGAACCGATGCCGCAATTTTCCTACCGTGCTCGTAACGCCCAAGGTGGCCTGGTCGAGGGCGTGCTCAATGTCACCGACCGCGCGGTCGCGATTCGCCAGATCGAGCAGCAAAATTGCGTTCCGATTCGGGTGGAAGCGCTCAACGCGCCCGCGCCGGGTGCAAATGGGAAAACCGCGCCGAACGCTCCGCCGCCGACGCAGAGCCTGAAAATTCCGCACGGACAGTTGCTCATTTTTACCGAGCAGCTGGGTCATCTTTTGCAGGCGGGGATGACGCTCGACGAGAGCCTGGGCGTGCTCGAGAAGCGTTTAAAACATCCGCGGGTGCAGCAGATGACGAGCACGCTGCATCAGGCACTGGTGGATGGCCGCAGCTTCTCTCAAGCCTTGCGGGATTATCCCCGCATCTTCCCTCCGCTCTACGTCAACATGGTCGGCGCGGGCGAAGCGAGCGGTGCGCTGCCCGATATTCTCGAGCGCGTCGTCCAGCATTTGATGCAGGAAAAAAATCTGCGCGACCGCGTCCAGCAGGCGCTGATTTATCCGGCCTTCCTCGCTTTTGCGGGCTCAGCCCTGATCATCATTTTCATCACCTTCATGGTGCCGCAGCTGACCAATTTCATGTCGCAAACTGGCGGCACGCTGCCCTTGCCGACGCGTATTCTGCTCGCAACCCATCATCTCATCACCGGCTACTGGTGGCTTTTCGTCCTCGTCGCGATCGCGATCATGGTCGGCTTCCGCGCTTTCGTCGCGAGCGAGGAAGGTCGCCTGACATGGGACCGTTTCCGCCTCGTCCTCCCCGGCTACGGTCGCATCCGGCGGCATCAGTATTACGCACAATTTTCGCGCACCCTTGGGACGTTAATGGAAAACGGAATCCCGCTCCTCCGGGCGCTCGATCTGGTGACGGAGATCGCGGCGAACAAATACCTCGAAGCGAAGTTGCGCGACGTGCGCAAGTCCGTGATCGATGGCGCAAATCTCTCCAGCGCCCTTGCGAAGGAAGAACTTTTTCCTGAGCTCTTCACCGACATGATGGCGGTCGGCGAGCAGACCGGACATTTCGCGCGGACGATGCAGACGATTGCCGATGTCTACGAACGCGAGCTTGATCGGACGGTGAACGTCATCTCGGCTTTGATCCCGCCGGTGATCATTGTTGTGATCGCAGTCATCGTGGGCTTCGTGGTTTACAGCATTCTCTCCGCGGTCTTTGAAATGACGCACAGTTTGCAAGTCCGGCCGCACTAACATAATCTCGCCGCCGGAATGAGATTTCGTTTCTTCGCGCTCGCGCTGAGCCTCGCTGCTCTCACCCCGGGCGGAGCTTTCGCGCAGGTCGCCTTTAACCCAGCGGGAGGACAGATCTTGAAGTCGAGCAGTTCGGCTGAAACCGCGCCGGAAAGCGCCTGGCTCGATCTTCGCCAGAATAATGCCGCTCATTCCAAGGTCCAGGCTGCGCCCGGCTGGGTGGAATCCGTTTCCTTCGCCCCGGGCAAGACGGAGGCGGGGGTGACCGCGAAGAGCATCTTCCGCATCCGCCTAACGAGGCCTAACGACGAGTGCCAGCTCCTTCTTTTCCGTCTCTACTTTGACGATCAGCCCGATAAGGAACCGGAGCTGATCGCCTGGGACGAATCGGGCAGCCAGCTCCTCCACTCCGGCTCGTTAGGGCAAAAGACCGGGCTCGCCACCTCCTCGACCACGGTCGTGCCGATGATCGGAGTAACGGCAATCGACGTCGAAGTGCCGGGAGATGGGCGGACGGTGCGCGGCGCTTATCTCGACTGGATGAAAACGAGCCAGGTGATGCGGCCGATGCACGCCGAACAACAAAAACTCATGGCCGATCCCTTCGACAGTCCGCCCGCCCTCCAGGCGGAGGAGGACGACAAGGAGATCTTCGGCACCGTGACCGCGCCACTCACGACCGACACAATCCCGATCGGATCGAGCATGGGAAAGGGTGCTGCTTTCCAGTTCGGCCTCGAATCGCAGCCGCTTCTCGCCTTGCTCACGTTTGAGGTGGCCAGCCCACAAATCGAGGCGGCACCAGAGGTTTACGTCAACGGAGAGGATATTGGCCCGGCAAACCTGGTCCTGCCCGATCTCGCCGATCCTGCCTACCGCGGTCTTTCGATGTCGCTCCTGCAGACGATGCAATTCCAATACACCGGCTGGGTACGGGCGCAGAAAATCGTCCCGGCCTCCATCTTGAAGGCGGGAACGAATGATGTGATCATTCTGGCGGGCGCCGGAACTTCCGCCTCGGCGATAAGGGAAACGCAGATTCAGTTGAAATATCTCTGGGATAAATCGGACTACCTGCTCGAACCATTGAAGTAACCCCGGACGCCTCATTTTTATGCGCAAGAATCAAAATGCCTTCACGCTCCTCGAGATCATGCTCGTGGTCACGATCATCGCCCTTCTCCTTGGCACCGCGATCTACAAACTCTCCGGCAACGTCGAATACGCGCGCCACAATCGCGTCGCAGCCGACATCCAGAGCATTTCCACCCAGCTCAAGCTCTACGAAAGCATGAACGGCTTTTACCCGACGACCGACCAGGGGATCGAAGCGCTTGTCGTGCAGCCGAGCAGCGATCCGCAGCCGCAGCGCTGGTATCAGCTCTTCAAGGAAATGCCGAAAGATCCCTGGAATAACAACTACATCTATCGCAATCCCGGGCAGAAGAATCCGAGTGGCTACGATCTCTATTCCGCTGGCCCGGATCGCAAACCCGATACGCCGGACGACGATTGGGGCGGCTCCTAACGCCTAACGAGGCCTAACGATCAGGGCCGGACAAGGTCCGAATCGTCATCCTGCGGCAGCCGTTGGACCGCTCGTTGCTGGGGTGGAAGATTGTGCAGCGCGGTGTTTCGGCGCCGGATTGTCCCCCTCACGTGCGGCGGAGGAGTCGGAACCTGCGGCACCGGCATCGGTCGCTGAATGCTCCCGGGCGGACGCCCCATGATCGGCAGGCGACCCGGAATCTGTTGTGGCTGCGAAACCGGCGGCACCGGATTGTGAATCGCCTGGCTGAGTAGCGCTTCGTTAAACGTGAGGGTGGCAAATTGGCCGTCCTTGGAAATGGTGACCTTTGTTTCGCCGACGCGATCGGACCATTGGATACTGGAAACGGAGTAACCGTCGATCGTTTCCTTGGTGTTCAGATACTCCTTCAGATTTTTATCGGTCAACGACGCGATCGTCACGAAGTCGCCCTCCGGCGAGTGAGCGGCATTGGCCACATAGAGATCTTTCGCGAAATCCGGCTTGCCCCCGACCGGCGCGCCGGCGGTCGCGACCGCAAATGGCGAGCGCTTTACCATCGGCTCATAATGGGCAAATGGTTCCGTCTTCGGCAGGTCGTCTTTCGCGAGAGCGGCCGTCGTTAGGCCAAGAATCGGCCAGGCAATCAGGCGGATAAATTTTCTCATCATTTTTTTCCAGAGCTGGCGAACCACTTCGCGATCTTGAAGCGGCCCTGCATCACAGTCGGATCAGTCGAGTCGACCATCAAATTGACGTTTTCAAAAACAGTGAAAGTCTCCGGCATCTGGGCGTCGTAGAGGAAATGGACGAGCGGTTCCCAGCCGCTCTTGGTTTCGAAAGTGGCGGAGACGGCCTGATGCGATGGGGCCGACTCGACCGGGCCGATCTGCGGATTCTCCACCTGCACGTTATATTTGCCGGCGATTTCCTTTACCGTCGAGAGAAGCGAGGAGCCTTCGGCGGGATTGTTTAATTTCGGCTGATTTTTCTTCAGCCAGTCGGCCCGCTTCTGCCACATCTTCTCCTCTTCCAGGTAAACCTTCTGCTGGTTGCGCGCGTCGCGCTGCTCCGCATACTCGGCCCGTGCGCCCGCGCTCATCCCGAAGAGCGCGCTCCAGATGGCGAAGTTAATGAAGAGGAAAAGGATCGCCGCGACGAAAAGAGCGAGGATGCGCTCGCGTTGATTCATTCGTGCCAGCCACTCGGTCATCATTTCGTTTTTCCCTCGAGGCGAAACTGCGCGTGGTCGTTAGGCAAAATGCGCGGGGTGTTGAGCGTAAAAGCAAAAGCCTGCAGCGCGGGATTCTTCTTCACCTTCTCGGCGAACTGATAGGCGAGCGCGGCCGAGGGCGCTTCGCCCTGGAGGGAAATGTTGCGGGCCGATTGTTCGTAAACGGTGATGCGCACCTCCGGATTTGGCAGGCTCTCGAAGAGATGGAGCAACACCTCGATCGGATAATAATGCGGATCGATCGCGGGCGAGAGCGCCTTCCAATCGGCCTCCGTCTGCTTGATGAATTCCACTTTCGGCTCATCGCGTTGGATGACCGTCTTGAGGTGGCCGACCTGGAACCGGATGATGACAACGTAGAGCGCGAAGAGCAAAAAAATCGCGGCGTAAGCGCCGCCGGCCCAGAAGAGACGCCTGCGCCATTCCTTTTGCCTAACGAGCGCGGCGCGCTGCCGGCGCCAACTCTCGGGCGTGAGATTTAACTTCACCGCGGCGGGCGGCGCCTCTGGTCCCACCAGCGCCGGGCGCTGGGCGAAGATGCGCTCTACGGTGTCGCGTAACGGGAGGCAATCCTCGTCGAGCAAAACCTTCGGAAAAGTAGTATCGATCCCCTGCAGCTCGGCGCTCAAAGCCAATTGCGGCAGATCGCGCTGCAACTGCTCCGGTTCGACTGAGCCATGCATCCGGGTCAGGCTCAGCTTGCCGTTTTCGCTGATCGCGGAGACGAGCCTTTCGCCTTCGCGATAAATAATGAGCGCGCTTCCCTTTGCCGCGTGCGAGGCCGCGCGTTGCACCGCATAGACGGTGACCTGCCGCGGAATCTGATCGCGTTGCAAGAGCGGGCCGGCCAGTTCGGTCAAACGTGGATTGTGCACCGCGACCGCAGAGACGACGCTTTCGGTTTCACCCTGCTCGATCAGCTCAAAGTCGCTCGTCACTTCCTCCGGCGGATAGGGAAACGCCTTCTCCACCTGGAGCCGAACCATCTCGGCAAACTCGGAAGGATCCACCGTCGGCAACCGCAGCCTCTGGGCGAGGACGACGTTTACCGGAAGACCGAGAACAATTTCATCACCGCTCTGGAGCAAGGCGGCGGCCTCGTTTAAGTCGGCGACGTTGCGCACATTCCAGGCGCCATTGCCTTCACGCGCGCGCACCACATTCCAGCCGCGCCCGGCAGGCGCTATGAAGACAGATTCAGGCGCTGATTCGATACTACAATTCCTTCCAAGAGATCATCTGGGCATTGGGATTTTTGCGAATAATCATCTGAATCGTTCGGGTCGCCTGGCCTGATTTTCCTACGCTTTCGACTCGCACCACTTTGTCTTTAAAGCCGATCAGGCCGGAAAGCTGCGCAAATTGATCCGGAGTAAATCCAAGCGCAAGCCTAACATCTTCGAGTGATTCAAAGACTGGATCATCTTCCGTGCCATCGACGCCATCGGGCCCGCGACGATACTCGAGGAAGCGATCGACGATCTGCTCGTTGAATCCCGGGAGTGAGAGGAGGACGTCGCGCGAGGCCCAGGCGAGATCGATCGGCCCGGTGCTGTAGATGGTGAAGTCTTCGTCCCAGCCGGGCCGGGAAGTGAATTTCTCCCAGCCCTTCACCTGCTTGAGTTCCTCGAGTCGTTGGAAGAGTGAATTCTTCGGCTGATAGCCCTCCTGCTTCTCCGCACCGTTGAGCCGCGGCAGATCGTCCGGATCGACGAAATCGAGCAGCGTATCCATCATCATTTCGCGCTCATTCAGGTCGATGCCCTTGATCTCGAGATAACGGCGCAGAATCCCGAGCCGGGTCGGATCCTCCCCGGAAAGAATCCAGTTGAGATGGAGCCGGCCGCCTTCGCCGACGATCCGGGCATCGTAGCGTTCGTTCTTGCCTAACGAACGATGGAGCAGCGAAGAACCCGCCTGCACGTCGGGATTCATCGCCACTTCTGCGCCCGAGGCGGCCATCGCTTCCGCTTCTGTCCCACGACTGGCGTCACCCGCGAGCGTGAGCCGGCTATTGATCTCCAGTGCCCATGAGATGACCATCGCGGCGAGCAGAAAGAGCGCCCAGAGCGCGAGCATGAGAGCGGCCCCGGAGCGGCCGGCGTGGAAGGAGCGTTTCATCTCTTAAAGGGGTGTGCGCCGCAAAGGCAGCACCGCCTCCCACGGCACGGAGGAGCCTTCGCGGGCGATCGTTAGGCGAACGAGATGCGGGAGGGTGCCGCGATCGGTCCAGCGATCGACCCAGGCATTGAGCCGCGGATCGAAATAGCGAATCTCCAGGCTCCGGACCTTGGGCAGCAGCGGCACCCATACTTTTGCGTCCGGCACTGGATTGCCCTCATCCTCTGCTTCGCGCACTACGCCCAGAACCATCAGGTTGCTTTTCTCTATCGGCTGCAGACGGAGCGTGACGGAATAATCGCCTGTCGCATAACGAGTGAAGAGACCCGGGCCGGCATCGCAGATCCACGTCATCTCATCACGCGACCGGCCGTCGAACTTGAACGGCTCGCCCATCAGCGTCCCCTGCCCCGGCGGCAGTTCCTGGAATTCCCGGGTGAGCAATTTATCCAGCCCCGAATAAGCCGCGTCGGTCTCACTCACTTCGGTCGAGAGGCGGACGGCTACGAGATTGGCGCTGACAAAACGAAAGATCGCCAATGCCATCATCCCAAGGATCACGACCGCAAGCACGATCTCGAGCAGGGTGAACGCAGCCGCCTGGCGCTTAGCCCGCACGATAGACATAAAAAACCAATTGCTTGTTCTGCTGCACGCCGTCGCGCGCCCATTCCGCCGTCAGGGTGACGCGGATCATGCCGCTGATGACGGTATTGTCGCTCTGCTCCAGCTCTTCCGGAACGGTTTTCTGAATCAGCCTAACGACGCCGTAACCGGTATCGATCTTGTCATCCTTCGCTGTGTCGGGATGGACCGGACTGGCCTGCACCTCCGCCATGCGATTGGCGAGCAGTTGCCGGACGCGATTGTCCTCCTCGCTCAGTTGGCTCGCGTTGAGACAATTCTCCACCGCACGTCCGAGAGCGAGGACGCCGATGACAAAGATCGCCAGACCAAGAAGCACTTCGTAGAGCGCGAAGGCGCGAAAATTTTTACCTGGTCGCATAATGGACGATCTGCGGCCGCGCCGAGAGCGGCGAATAGTTTACTTCCCAGCTGCCGGTTGGTCCCCTGAACTGCACGACCGCGGGTTCGCAGGTGCCGGAGGGCCAGAAAACCCACTGCCCGAACGGCCCTTTCTCGAGCGCAGCCGGCAGGCGCAGAACGTAGGCCTCGCCTTTCTGCAACGCGAGCGTCGCGGTCGGTCCGGCGGGATCGCCTTCGCGCGGCGTTTCGGGATGCAAAACAACCGCGCCTTTCTGCCATTCGAGAATGTAGGACCGACGTTCTTCCACGCTGTGTTCCTGTGCGTTGCGGATGATTCCGTTCATCGCATCGAGCGACCTCTTCAGCCGCCGATCGGCCAGCACTCCGCTCACACTCGGGAGCGCGAGGAGCAGAAGAAGAGCCAGGATAAAAACCGAGATCGCGATCTCGATCAGCGTAAATCCTTGGCGGCGCAGCATGAGCGAATTTTACGACGCGACCGAAAAAGCACAACCGCCCCCCCCGCGCGGACGATGGATCTGCAGGCGAGGAAACCAGAAAATTTTTCTCATCGGCGATGCATTAAGAGCACTTGAATCCCATTTTGATTCCCGCCGCTGCACCCGATCAGTACGCAATTCACCGTTAGAGAATAGCAATCCGCCGACAGCGTCTTTCCCCTCGGTGTGATAAGGTCGCAGCGTGATCTCGTCTACCGCCGAGCCGCCAGCACCCGCGGTCACCTTCGCCCCGCCGGTCATGCGCTTGCGCCCGATTCACAAAATCCTCCTCGCCTTCGCCGCGCTCGTCGTGCTGGCCGCGATGACCTGGCAGGGACTGACGACGGGCGGCTCGCCGGATCCGACCCGGGCCAATCTTAGCCCAACGGTCGCGGTGCTCGACATTGCCATTCTGGTTTTCCGCGAGGGTCTGGAATGCATCCTCGTTCTCGCCGCCATCACCGCCAGCATGACTGGTCCGCGCAGCCATTGCCGCCGTCCGGTTGCCTGGGGCGCCGCACTCGCCTTTCTCGCCACCCTGGTTACCTGGATGATCGCCATCCGGATCATGAGCGCGCTTTCCGGCAACGTCCCCGCGCTTCAGCTCCAGGCTGCTACCGGACTCCTGGCCGTCGTCGTGCTGCTCGTAATCATGAACTGGTTCTTCCACAAGATTTACTGGGGCGGCTGGATTCGGGCGCACAATCGGCGGCGCAAGGATCTCCTCCTCAAGGGCGCCGAGCCGGAAGCTTCGCAGACCCGTCTCATCTGGGGTCTCATCCTGCTCGGTTTCACCTCGCTTTATCGCGAAGGGTTTGAAGTCGTGCTTTTCCTGCAAACTTACCACCTGCGTCTCGGGGGCGGCGTCGTCCTGCAGGGCACGCTGCTCGGTCTCGCGCTTGCGGGGCTGGTGGCGATTCTGACTTTCGTCCTGCAACAACGTTTGCCGTACCGCACGATGCTCGTCACGACCGGCGTCTTGTTAGGCGGCGTTCTCCTCGTCATGGTTGGGGAACAGGCGCAAGAGATGCAGCTCGCCCATTGGATCAGCACGACGCCGATCGTTTGGTTGCAAAGCATCGTTCCTGATTGGGCCGGCCTGTGGTTCGCTGTTTTTCCAACTTATCAAACGCTCATCGCGCAATTGATCGCCGCGGCGATCGTCATCGGCTCCTATTACGCGGCGCGCCGCGTCCGCTGCACCGCCGAGACGAGCTGATTTTTCATTCTCAATTCTCCGCTACAGCTTTTCCAGAGCGGGCACGAGCTCATCGAATCGGTCGATTAACAGCGTCGCGCCAAGTTCCGCCACCGGCCGATCGCGAAAGCCAAACGTTACCGCCAAACACGGCAGACCGGCGGCTCGTGCTGTTTGGATATCGGTAACCGAATCACCGACCATCACTGCTCGACCGCCACCTGCACGCGCAATTGCTTCACGCAACGGCAGGGCGTCGGGTTTCCGCACCGGCAGCGTGTCGCCGCCGATCACGCTCGCAAATTTTTCCGTCCATCCAAAAGCGTCGAGCAATTTGCGCGTCAATCCCTCCGGCTTATTGGTGCAGATCGCGAGTCGCGCCCCCCGCACCTGGAGCAGATCGAGCGCCGCTGCCGCACCGTCGTAGGGCCGGCTTTTATCCGCCAGATGTGGCTCGTAATATTCGAGAAAGATCGGTAGCGCCCGATCGACCAGCGCCGGCGTCACCTCGCCGGTCGCGCCTAGACCACGCTCAATCAGATTCCGCATCCCGCGCCCCACCATTTCGATTACCTGCGTCGCCGGCACCGTCCTTCGCCCTAGCCTAACGAGCATGTGATTGAGCGCATCGGTTAAATCCGGCGCGGTATTGGCCAGGGTTCCATCGAGATCGAAAACGACGATGGCGAACGGGAAGCTTTCCATTAGTGCGTCGATTTAGCTGGCTCGACCTCGAATCGTGGCAGGATAGAATTCATTCACCTTAAGATTTCGCGCGCTTCCGATTTTTTTCTCCACGCCAGCCGATTTCCGGGAATGGCTGCGCCGTCATCACGCGACGCCGAAGGAACCGTGGGTTGGGTTCCTTCGCAAACGCTCTTGCCGACCCAAGTGGCGCGAAGCAGAAAGTGACTCGGACGAAGCGACTGGGAAAACTCATTGCAGAGCCAGCGCTCGGCCGAGGTCTTCGGTAAATCACCGCTTCGTCTCCCGTCTCCGCCCTCAGCATCATTCCAGTTGAAGGGAACCCGAAGCGCCCCAAACTACCGGGATGCTTCCACATCTCAGGCGCGCTTCACGCGTGCTGTTCTCGGGCCTCCTCGCCACCGTCCTGATCCTCGGCCTAACGACGGCGGCAG
>DASXDC010000104.1:0-4815 GCA_036490855.1 Chthoniobacterales bacterium | reverse complement strand
ATCGGACCGGAACCAATGAGAAGAATTTTGTGCAGCTGATCGTTCCGCGGCATGCGCAGCGGGAGACTATGCAAAAACAAGCCGAGGTCGAGACAATCGCCGCCGACACGTCGAGCTTCGGAGAATGGAGAGCGCCAAATCGAGACGAAAAAAAGCGGTCGGGAAGAAAGCCGGCTGGAAGCGGTGCAAAACGAAGATCCGTTTCCGAAACAAAGTCTTCGCGTTGCGCGAGGACAAGATCGAGCTGCCGGACGGGAAGCGAAAACGCTTCGCCTACATGGAGCGGACTGACGCGGTCATCATCGTCCCGATCACGGCGAAGGGCGAGATGGTGTTGATCAATCAGTATCGCTACTCGGTCGACAAATGGTGCCTCGAGGTTCCCGCCGGCGGCACCCACGACAAGCCTAACGAGTCACTCGTCGATGTCGCCCGCGCCGAGCTGCGCGAGGAAGTCGGCGGCGTTCGCGAGACGCTCACTTATGTCGACTACCTCTTCTCCGCCAGCTCGCTGACGGATGAGAAATGCCACGTCTTCCTCGCCGAAGGCGTTGAGTTGTCGGAGGAGCCGGAGAAGGAGGCGATCGAAAAAATCGAGGTAAAAGTGGTGCCGCTAAAAAGAGCGCTCGCCTTCGTCCACGCCGGGAAAATGAAGGACGGACAATGCGCGCTGGCGATCCTCCTCTGCGAGCCGCTCCTGCGGAAACGGACGCCCTAACGATTGGCGGCGGTGTTCGCCGCGGTTTGCTTCTCCGCCACCCTGAGCTCCCGCAAACGCTCCGCTGCCTCCACCGTGAGCCGGTTTTGCTGGCCGAGTCGGATTCTCAAATCGTCGTAACCGCTGCGCAGCAACGGCTCGGCTTCCGCGTAGCGCTTTTCCGCGAGCAGGCCTTCGCCCAGCGCCGTTTCCAGATTGCCGATCGTGTGCGCAAAATTCATTGGCTCGACCGTTTTGCCATCGGCGAAAGCCTGGCGCAGCAGGGGTTCGCCCTCGCCCGCGTGGCCCGTTCGCGTGAGGCAAAGCCCAAGCAGGGCGCGAGTCTGCACGACCGTGGTTTGACCGGGTGGATAGTTGACCGTGAGGGTGTCGAGAGACTGGCGAAAGAGAGGAATCGCGGCCTCATATTCGCCTCTGGCAAAGTCGAGGCAACCTCGAGCGACGAGAGCGACCGCGAAGGGCAATCCTTTTTCGCCGACGAGACGTCTGGTGTCGCTTTGCAGCCGGTCGACCGCTTTCTCCATCTCAGCCAATTTGCCCTCATTAAAAAGACAGATGCAGAGATTAACCTGTGGCGCGATCGAACCAATCCCTCCCGTCCGACGCTGATCCTGGAGCTGAACGAGGCGCCGAAAAATCACTTCTGCCGCGCCGTAATTTCGTTCTGCGACCTTGATTGTGCCGATCTCGTTGAGCAGGCGCAGGGAACGCGGATCCTGTTCCTTCCAGGCGATGCGCGCATTTTTCAGCGCTTCTTCGGCCAGCGGCTCAGCCACGCGTGGCTTGGCCTCACTCGCATAGCTGAAACTGAGAGTGTCCAGGGTTTCAGCGAGGGCGCTGTGATCGAGAACTGGTTGGCGGCGCTCGATCGCGAGCGCGCGACGTAGCACCGGCTCGGCCTCCGCCTGGTGATAGCGATCGTTCAAGATGTCTCCGAGAAGGAGTTCTGCATGAGCAACTGCCGGATCTTCCGAACCATGGAGACGGCGCTCCAGGGCGAGAGTGGCGCGGGCGTGTTGCTCGGCGTTCGCATAGAGCCCGAGATGTTGATACGCCCGGGACAGCGTTTCGTGCGCGCGGGCGAGAATGGCTGGTTCGTCGGCCATCTCCTTGTCGACCCGGCTACTGGCTGCGTCGAGGACCGAGGCTACTTTCCCGTCCTTCCCCACGCTGCTCGGATCACCGCTGGCGATTAATTCTTCCATGAATTGATTCAAGCGATCGGCCTGCCGCCGCGAAGTCTCAGCTTTCACCTGCGCCTGGCGAGCGATGCGCGCCTGCCAGTTCGCTGCGACCAATCCAGCGACCAGCGCCACCATTACCAAGGCCACCGCCGCGACCGCGCCGCGATGTCGCCTCACGAACTTCTTCGCCCGATACATCGTGGTGTCTTTGTGCGCCAGCACCGGCAGGGCGGCAAGGTGGCGCCGCAAGTCTTCGGAAAATTGTTCGACGGATTGATAACGCCGCGCCGGCTCTTTGCGCAGCGCCATGAGGAGAATGTTATCGAGATCACCGGCCAGCTCGGGCCGGAGCAGGCTCGGGCGGGCCGCTTCTTTTTCGGCAATCGCGCGCGCGATTTCCTGCGGCCGCCGACTCGTTAGGCAATACGGTTTCTCGCCGGTCAGCAGTTCGTAAAGAATGACGCCGAGACTGTAAATGTCGCTCGCCGTCGTCATCGGGTCGCCTTTCACCTGCTCCGGGCTGGCGTAGTCGGGCGTCATCACGCTTGCGAAGGTGATCGTCGGATCGCCGGCCGGCGTCGTCGTTTCCGGATCGAGCAATTTCGCGATCCCGAAGTCGAGCAGCTTCGGCTCGCCATCCGGGGTGACGCGGATATTAGCTGGTTTCAGATCACGATGAATGATCAGGTGTTGATGCGCATAAGCGACCGCCGAACAGACTTTGCGGAAGAGCGCCAGCTTTTCGTTAGTCGTTAGGCCGCGCTGCGCGCAAAAATGATCGAGCCGCTCGCCCTCGACGTATTCCATGACGAAATAAGGCGCGCCCTCGGGCGTGACGGAGCCGCCGTAGAGCCGGGCGATGTGCGGATCGTTCAGGCTCGCGAGGACGCGCGCTTCGTGGCGCAAATGGCGCGCAAAATCCGTTGTCCCAAATTCCCGCCTAACGAGTTTGATCGCGACTTGGCGGCCGAGCTCGTTATCCTGCGCGAGATAGACTTCGCCCATTCCGCCGCGGGCGATGAGCGAAACGATTTTGTAGGCGCCGATCGTTTCCCCGCCGCGACCCGGGCCTTCGCCGGCGAGCGTTTCCGCGAGGATGTGAAAGGCCGGCTCTTCCAGAAAATCGGCCTCGGCGCGGTCATGTGCGAGCAGGGTTTCGATCTCGGCGCGCAGATCCGGCTCGTCCGCGCAGGCGCGATCGAGAAAAGCGCCGCGGGTCGTTGCCGGCTCCTCGAGCGCGGACTTAACGATCTCGGCGAGACGTTGCGCGCGTGAGCCGTCAGGCATGCGCGACGCCGCCGGCGAGCTCCCGCCGCAGCCAGAGTTTGGCAAAATTCCAATCGCGCAAGACCGTCTTCTCGGAGACGGCGAGGACGCCGGCGATCTCCGCCGCTTCGAGGCCTCCGAAAAACTTCATCTCCACCACTTCACCTTCGCGCGGGTAACTTGCACTCAGGCTTTGCAACGCATCGTCGAGCGCGAGCAGATCCGGGCTGCGATCGGTGGCCAGCTCGCGGGTTTCGTCGAGGTAAACTTTTTCCAGTCTGCCGCCGCGCTTCTCGGCGTTGTGACTGCGCGCGTGTTCGAGCAGCACCCGCCGCATGAGCCGGGCGGCGATGGCACAAAAATGTGCGCGGTCTTTCCAACTCGCCCGTTTTTGATCGACCAACTTCAGATACGCTTCGTGCACCAGCGCGGTCGCCTGCAGGGTGTGATCCGGCCGCTCCCGCCGCAGATAAACCGCTGCCCTTTGCCGCAGTTCCTCGTAGACGAGCGGAATGAGACGAGCGGGCGCGTCTTTATTGCCGCTCTTCCAATCGAGTAAAATCTGGGTCGCGTCCTCCATCTCGTCCGTTCGTTAGGCCGGGGCCAACAGTTCCGATTGCACCGCAAACCCCGGGAAAGATCAATGTCCGTTTTTCGGCGCCCTTTGCACGTCTCCTCCTTGAAACTATTATGAAAAGCTCATTCTTCGCAAAAACAGCCGCGCTTCTCTGCGCGATTACGGCGGCGACGATCACCTTGTCGCACGCCAATATCATCACCGTTACCAACAACAACGACTCCGGGGCCGGCTCGCTCCGGCAAGCGATCGCTGATGCGGCCGATGGCGACACAATTAATTTCAACGCGAGCGTCACCGGCACGATCACCCTCACGAGCGGTGCGCTGACTTTCGATAACAAAAGTTTGTCCATCGAGGGGCCGGGCGCGGACACGCTCACGATCAGCGGGAACAACGCCGACCGCGTCTTCCTCATCGGGTCGAACTCCGGCTCACCGGGCCGCACTCTGAGCATCTCCGGCCTGATGATGACCGGTGGCGCGACCACTGGCGACGGCGGCGCGCTAAAAAACGTCGCTTGGTATACCGCGACCATCTCCGACTGCGTCATCACCGGTAACAGCGCCAACGGCGTGGGCGGCGCTGTGTCCGAAGTCTTCGACAACGTGACGCTAAACAATTGCGTCATCACCGGAAATAGCTCTTTGGCCGACGGTGGCGGCATCGCCAGCGGGTTTTCGACCCCTAACTCTTTTGACATTAACAACTGCACCATCTCCAACAACACCGCCGCTGGACTTGGCGGTGGAATTCTTAACGGGTCCGGCTGCACGATGACGATCAGCAACAGCACCGTCTCGGGAAATATGAGCAAATCCGGCGGCGGCTTCTGGCAAACCGGCTCCACGGTGATGATGACCAACTGCACCATCTCCGGCAACACCACCACGGACAGCGGCGCGCAAGGTGTTGCCAGCGGCATCGGCTTTCACAGAGGCAGCGCGACTCTCACCGCCTGCACCATCTCCGGGAATAGCGGCCCCGCGGCCAACGACGCCGGCGCCTTTAACGACCAGGGCGGCAGCGTGCCCACGATCGAGAACACCATCATCGCCGGCAACTTTGCC
>DASXDC010000103.1:0-7648 GCA_036490855.1 Chthoniobacterales bacterium | reverse complement strand
ATCAAGGAAGTCGGCACTCACGCCCAATTGCTGGAAAGCTCCGGCTACTATCGTCGGCTCTACGATCTGCAATTCAATCGCAATCCCGAGGAGCCGGGAGCGGAAGTCGAGATGCTGGCGAGCGCGATCTAATCCTGCCGGCGTCAAGCAAGCTTCTTCACGGCTTCACGCGTTCCAGCCGCACATTCTCCGGCGGCTCCGGCAATTCCACCCAACTGCGACAGCCGCCGTAGCGTTTCGCACCCGGAAAGCGCCAGACGGCAGCGAGCCGGAAAACCTCGACGAACGCCACATGCACACCCGGCGCTGTGGCATAGTCGAAGCGCTCGCGCACGACGCTCTCCTGCAGAATGTGAAGCGGCTCCAGCTCTCGCACCTCCTCCCAATAAGTCATGACGCGCGTCTCGCGCACCCGCGCCCAGTAGCAGATCTGGATCTCGTTAGGCAACGGCTCCGGTAATTTTGCGTCCGCCACCCGCACTCGCTCAGTTTGTTCGTGGAAAAAAGTCGGGAAGAGAAAGAACTCCCGGTGCCGGAAGGTGAAACCGTCGCGGCCTTCCGCCAGCCCGCCCTTACGAATAATCACGCTCTGCCGGCCGGTCCCGAGGGCCATACACACCAGCGCCCACTCCTTGAAACCGATGCTTTGCATTTGGCGGCTCGCAAACTACGCTCCCGCCGATGCCCTTCAAGATCGACCTGCATACGCACTCGTTCTTCTCGGGCGACGGCGTCTCCAGCCCAGAGGAGAACATCGCCTCCGCTAGGGCGAAGGGACTGCAGGGTTTTGCGCTGACCGACCACAACACCAACGACGGCGTGACTTATCTCCTCGAGAAGGGGTTAATGCGCGAGGACGGCCAGCCGGTCGACGGGTTCCTTGTCATTCCCGGCGTCGAGGTCACGACGGCGGAAGGCCACCTTCTCTGCATCGGCGCTTCCTTGCCCTACTTGAAAGGACGGCCGGCTCGCGAAGTTTGCGAACTGATCCATGAACGCGGCGGGTTGGCCATTCCGCCACACCCTTACGATCTCTTCCGCGCCGGCATCCGTTTTTCCACCTTGGAGAGGCTGCCGATCGATGCCCTCGAAGTTTTCAACGCCGCCACCACCCTGCGCCGCTACAATCGTTACGCCTTCAAATATGCACAGGTGCGCGGGCTGCCGATGACGGCCGCGAGCGACGCCCATCATCACGCCGCGGTCGGGACGGCCTACACCATCTTGAACACGGAGGACTTTTCGGCCCGCGGCATCCTGGCTCAGATCATGAAGAGCAACGAGCTCAACCAGGAGTACCTCACTCCGCGAGATAACGTCCGGAAGACCTGGAACAACTGGATGCGGTTGCGTCGCCGCAAGGTGCTGCCGATGCGTCCGGCTGGTGTCGACGGGACTCCGTAATGTCGGAGCGGCTTTTGTGTCCCCGAAGAACAAAATTCACCGGGTCAGTCATCCGTATATCGCCGCACAAGGCGACTCTCGCATTGCGTTGCCTAACGAGTGAGCAGCTTGCGCAGTTCCGCAACCGACGTGACCGGCGCCTTGCAGGTGAAATTCTGGCCGACGTAAGCCGCCGCCTTGCCGCCGATCGGTTTCATCTCCTTCATTTCCTCCAGTTTGCCGGCGAGATATTTTTGACCCGCGCCGCCGTCCGCCAGAAGGACAACCGTGTTTGGAAGGTAATGACGATGCACTTCGTCGAGGAGATCGCGCGTCCCGGCCGCGTCGCGAGGGCCTGCGACGATCACCTGCCGCGGTTTCGTTAGGCTGAAATCGAGCGCGATCAGCATCTGCGGCATCGCGCTTGGGAAATGATTCAACGAACCGGCGAAAGCCTCGATCGTTTTCTCGGCCCGCTCCCGGAGCGGCTTCGAATCGCGAATCTGCGCCAGGCGCAGGAGGTTGGTCGCCGCGATCGAGCTGGCCGCGGGTTCGGCGTTGTCGTTGTCCTCTTTCAGACGAATGACGATGCTCGGATCGTCTCCCGCGCTGGTGAAATAGCCGCCATTGCGATCATCCCAGAAAAGCCGGTCCTGCGTCGCCTGCAGTTGCTCGGCCAGTCGCAGCCATTTCACATCAAACGACGTCTCATAAAGATCGAGCAGCCCCTGAATGTAGAAGGCGTAGTCCTCCGCAAAACCGCCGATCTCTGCCGGACCACCGCGATAGCTGCGCCGCAGGGTGTGCGTCTTCTCGTCATAAAGCTTTTGCCTGACGAATTCGGCCGCACGGGTCGCAGTCTCGAGATAGCTGGGATCGCCGAGGATCTGCGCGCCGCGGGCGAAGGCGGAAATCATCAGTCCATTCCAGGCGGTGATTATCTTGTCGTCGAGCTGCGGGCGCGGCCTTTTCGCACGCAGCTCGAGCAGTGTGGCGCGGCGATAGCGCATCGATTCATCAATATCGAGTTCGCTTTTCCCAAAATGCTTCGCCGTCTCGGCAAAGCTTTGCGGCATGTAGAGAATGTTCTTGCCGTCGAATTCTCCCTGCGGGTCGCTTCCCTCCGGCGCATTTCCTTCCGCTGTGACGCCGTATTGATAGTCAAAGACCTCGGCATACTCTTGGAGCGCCCGATCGATTTCGTCCTTCGTCCAGAGGTAGAATGCACCCTCGGCTTTTTCCGTTCCGCCCGCGCTCGTTAGGCTATCGGCATCCTCGGCGGAATAGAATCCGCCGTCCGGACTGGCCAGATCGCGCCGGACATAATCGAGCGTATCACGCGCGGTTGTCTCGTATTGCAGGTCGCCAGTGATTTGGTAGGCGCTGAGATAGGCATTCGCCAATTGCGCCTGGTCGTAGAGCATTTTCTCGAAATGAGGCACGCGCCAGAGCGCATCGACCGAGTAACGATGGAAGCCGCCGCCGAGCTGGTCATGAATTCCTCCCGCCGCCATCTTGCGCAGGGTGAGGAGCGCCATGCCGAGCGCTGCGTCGCCCTTCTCGGAATCGGCCGGTGCGCGATGATAAATATTGAAGAGGAAATCGAGCGTAACCGGCCGCGGAAACTTCGGCGCGCTGCCGAAGCCGCCTTCGCGCGAATCATAACTGCGCGCGATTTGCTGATAAGCGGTCTCGATCATTTTCGGATCGGCCGTTGCTTCCGGCGCCGCCGCCGCGGAATGAGCCAGCGCGGTCATGATCTGGGTCCCGCTCTCGCTGATCTTGATTCGATCTTTTTCCCACGCGTCAGCGACGCGATGGAGCACCTTGAGGAAACTTGGCTGCCCGTATTTATCTTCTGGCGGAAAATAAGTGCCGCCGACGAACGGCTTCAGAGTCGGCGTCAGCCAGACGCTCAACGGCCAGCCGCCGCCGCCGGTGGTCGCCTGGACGAACGTCATGTAGACGCGATCCACATCGGGACGCTCCTCGCGGTCGACCTTGATATTGACGAAGCGCGAGTTCATGAAGGCGGCGACTTCTTCGTTCTCGAATGACTCGCGTTCCATCACATGGCACCAGTGGCAGGTGGAATAACCGATCGAGAGAAAAATCGGCTTCTTCTCGCGCTGCGCTTTTTCGAAAGCTTCCTTTCCCCACGGATACCAATCGACCGGGTTGTGAGCGTGCTGCAGAAGGTAGGGCGATTTTTCGTTCGCGAGCCGGTTGGTATGCTGCACATGTGCGGGCCGCGGCAGATCGGCGGCTGGTGGAGTCGGAGTCACGCGCGCAACTTACAGCGAAAGTTCGGGCCGGAAAATCGCGGAGCGCAATTCCTCCTCCGCGAGGCGCACGCAAAGAGCAGACGCGTCCGGTTTGACACCCGCGGCGCTCGCCCTCCAAACTCCGCTGTGCGCAAACGATTCGTTAGTTTCAACGCGCTTCGTCCTTTCCACTTTTCCGCGGCTCGGCCGGGCGGCTTTCTTCGCGGCGGATATCCGATCGCACGCTGATGTGGCTCGCGCCCGATGAATGGGAGGTGGTGCGGTTCACCCTTCTTGCCTGCACCTTCAGCACCGTTCTCATCCTGCCGTTCGGGCTCGGCATCGCCTGGCTCCTCGCGCGTCCCCGCTGGTTTGGGAAATCGCTCGTCGAGACGATTGTGACCCTGCCGCTCGTTATGCCACCGGTCGCGACTGGTCTCATTCTCCTCAAGCTCCTCGGGCGACGCGGTTCGTTAGGCGATTTCCTTCAGCGGCACTTCGATCTCGATGTCGTCTTCACCTGGCGCGCGGTCGTGATCGCGGCCGCCGTTATGTCTTTCCCGCTCCTCGTCCGTTCGGCCCGGGTTGGATTTCAGGAGGTGAATCGCCGTTATGAACAGATCGCGCGAACGTTAGGCGCAGGCGAATGGCGCGTCTTCGCGACCGTCTCGCTCCCGCTCGCGGCCCGCGCCATCCTCGGCGGCGTCCTGCTTGCTTTCGCCCGCGCGGTCGGCGAATTCGGCGCCACGATACTGGTCGCCGGTAATATTCCGGGCGAGACGACGACGCTCTCGCTCCGCATCTACGAGGCGGTGCAGCTCGGGCATGACGCTACCGCCTATCGGCTGCTGGTGGTGTGCATCGCGATCGCATTCCTCGCCGTCTTCACGAGCGAGTGGCTGCTGCGGAAGAGGAACGCGCGATGAATCTGGAATTGCACCGCGTTCGTCTGCCGCTCTCTGAGTTCACTCTCGAAGTGGATCTTGAACTCCGCGCGGACCGGACAGCGATTTTCGGTCCTTCCGGCGCGGGGAAAACATCACTTCTCGAGATCATCGCCGGGCTGCGCGAGGCGCGCTGCGAACTGATTCGATTCAACGCCACAACCTTCGCGGAGGAGACGCGGGCGCTGCCTGTGCGCGCACGAAAGATTGGCTACGTGCCGCAGGATGATTCGCTTTTCCCGCACTTCGATGTGCGACGGAATCTGCTTTACGGCCGCCCGGCCGATACGCGGGATCCCGCCTTTTCGTTCGAGCACGTGACGCAGTTCCTCCAGATCGAATCGTTGTCGCAACGCGACGTGCGCCATCTCTCGCGCGGCGAACGGCAACGGGTCACGATCGGCCGCGCCCTTCTCTCGCAGCCGCAGCTTCTCCTGCTCGACGAGCCGCTCACCGGTCTCGACGGGAAGCTGCGTGAAGCGATCCTGGAGCGGCTGAAATTATTGCCTAACGAATTTAACCTCCCGATGCTTTACGTGACGCACGATCGGGCGGAAGCGATCGAACTCTGCGAGGAAGTGCTGCTGATCGAGCGGGGCCAGGTCGTGGCGCGCGGTTTGCCTAACGATCTTCTTGCTTCGCCGCCCTGAGCAGCCCGATTTGCGGCGCGGTCTCCGGCGTCCATGGATTTTCCTGATGTTCGGAAGCGAGAATCGCATCGACCTGGCCGCGCAGGAGGCGAAGAAAATTCTCGACGTCGAAGCGGTGCCGCACCGGCGCGTAAGGGGCGAGATTCTTCTCCGCCAATCGAAAGAGCCGCACCGCCGGGTACATCCGGCGGCCGTCTTTCGGATGGGTCGGGCGGGCGCGCTGTTTCTGCAGATGCACAAAGCCGCCGGCCGCCTGGATCAAACCTTTGAAATAATCGGCATCGTCCGATTTCGTCCGCAGCCAGAGATGTTCGAGGACATCGTGCGCCTCGTAATAGCGCTGCTCGTTCCAGCAAAGGAAGAAACCGCGGTAGCACGGATGATGTGCGATTTCGTCGCTCGTCTCGTCGGCCGGGGTGCCGCTCAGCTCCTCCACCAGCCGGGAAATTCTTTGGCCTTTGTTCACGGAAAGTTTAACTTCGTTGCGGCAGAAATGACCGGCAACCGCGCACGCAATCTTTTCCAACGGAAGCCTGACGTCCGCGCCGTCACGAGGGATGGATGACCGCGGTCGGGCTCACGCTTCTTCTTTGCGCGATTGTTTGTCTGATTTTCTGCTCCGCTCTTTTTTCGGGGCTGGAGACGGCGCTTTTCGCTCTTAAGAGTCATCAAGTGCAGCGGCTCGAGGCGCAGCACCCGTCGCTCGCAGATTTTCTGCGCACCTTCCGCGAAAATCCGCGCCGCATTCTCAACGTGCTCCTGCTCGGCGACACGCTCGTCAACGTGCCGCTCATCATTCTTTGTCTCATCCTGATCTGGGAAGGCCCGCTGTCCCACCTCCCGGCCTGGGTCGCGACCCTCGCGATTTTCACCCTTGTCGTCGTGCTCTGCGATCTGATCCCGAAGCTGCTCGCCATCTCGACCGCCTACCGCATTTCGGCGCTCGGTGTTTTCACCCTCAAGGTCATGATGCCGCTGCTCGATCGCGTCGGTCATCGGCTGGAAAGTGCGAGTAACAGCGTGATCGATCGCCTGACGCCGGCGAAGTTGCGCGTCCGCCCAAAGATCAGCGACGAGGAACTCGAGACGCTGGTCGAAATGGGCGAAGCCGAAGGCACGCTGCAGGAAGCGGAAGGCGAGATGATCCAGGAAATCATCAAGCTCGGTGACAAGACGGCGAAAGATTGCATGACGCCGCGGGTCGATACCTTCGCCGTGCCGGATGATTTGCCTAACGAGGAAGCGATCGCCCTTTTCCAGCAGCGGCGGCATCATCGCGTGCCGGTCTATGCCGAGACGCCGGACGAGATTGCCGGGATTGTGGATGTGAAGCAATTCCTGCTCGACCCCTCGCGGCATTATACCGAGGCGTTGATCGCGCCCTCCTTCGTGCCGGAGACGATGCCGGCGATGGAGTTGCTGCGCCGTTTTCTTAACCACCCGCAGGGGCTCGCGATTGTGGTCGATGAATTTGGTGGGACAGAGGGAATCATCACCCTGGACGATATTATCGAGGAAATCATCAGCGACGCGGCTCCGTTAGGCGACGCCGCGCTCTACATCGAGCCGCTGGAAGAAGGACGCTTCCTCGTCAGCGGCAATGCGCGGCTCGACGATCTGACCGAACACCTCGGATTCGAGCTCGTGGCCGACGGGATCGACACGATCGGCGGCTATGTTTTCAATCGACTGGGCTATTTGCCCAAGGCCGGCGCGTGCCTCGAATTGCCCCGCCTAACGATAACTGCGCGGCGGGTAAGCCGGAAGCGAATCGAGGAAATCCTCCTCGAGAAAACGTGCGGCGGCGTCGAATCCGAAGCGGCTGCGACGGAGGAGTCATGATCGCCTGGTTCGTCATCGTTTGCTGCTGGGTGGCGTCGTTTGTTTTCGCCGGGATCGAGGCTGGCCTCCTCTCGCTCGACCAGGTGCGGCTGCGCCACCAGGTGAAGCTGCACAATCACTCCGCCATCCTGCTCGACCGGCTGCTGAAGGAACCGGAGCGGCTCCTCGCCACCATTTTGCTCGTGACCAATTTTGCCGACATCGCCGCCCTTCTCCTTCTGACTCGCCGGCTCGTGATGTCGTTAGGCACGTCCGGTTATCCGGTCGCGCTCTTCGTCGCCGCGCCGATCTATCTCTTCCTCCTCGGCGTGCTGCCGAAATCGCTTTTCCGCCGCTTTCCTTACCGCGCGCTGGCCGCCTTCGCCGGTCTGCTCGTCTTCACTTCCCGTCTGCTTTGGCCGGTGCTTGCCCTCGGCGCGCAGGTTGGGCGCCTCCTCTTTCGCCGCACCAAGGCGCCGCCGCGACTCTTCGCCGCGCGCGAGGATGTGAAGCAGCTCGCAGTCGAGAGCGAACGCCAGGGCGCGCTCAGTTCGGCGGAGCGCGCGATGATTCATAATGTGGTCGA
>DASXDC010000102.1:0-9333 GCA_036490855.1 Chthoniobacterales bacterium | reverse complement strand
GCACCACCATCGGGAAATTGCTCAGTCACTTTCATCGATGAAAGTGGCGTCGCCGAAGGCCGGTTAGCGATCGCGGTTGCCGACCGGAAGCTTCCCGCCGACAGCCCGCTTTGGGGCGACGTCGAAGGCGCAATTCCGTTTCACCACAAGCGCCGCTTTACCTTTTCGCTCGTCGGAATAGAGGCGAACTATATCCGCCTGATCTTTGAAGTCGGCCTGCCGACCCGAATCGCAACTCGCTGATCGCCGAGCCCGCTACAGCGCCGCTCGGATGGTGTCGAGCTGATGTGCCGAACCCAGCTTTTCGTTCTTATGCGCGATGAAGTTGGCGTATTCTTCTACAAAAACCTTGCCGGGCGGACGAAAGTCAAACTGTTCGGGATGATCGCGAAAAAATTCGCGGTGGACGCGGGTCCAGACAAGCCGTCCGTCGGTGTCGATGTTTACCTTCGTGACACCGAGCTTGGCGGCGGGCAGATACTCATTTTCATTCACCCCGCGAGCTGAGGGATCGAGCTTTCCACCGGCGGCGTTGATCCGCTGGACTTCCTCGATCGGCACACTCGAGCTGCCGTGCATCACGATGGGCGTGCCCGGAATGCGCTTTTTGATTTCTTCGATGACATTGAAGTGAAGCCCTTGTTTGCCTTGGAATTTGTAAGCGCCGTGGCTCGTGCCGATCGCGGCGGCGAGTGAATCGCAGCTGGTTCTTTTCACGAACTCGACTGCTTCATCTGGATTAGTGAGCGAAGCATGACCTTCGTCGACTTTGATGTCCTCCTCGACCCCGCCGAGTTGGCCAAGCTCTGCCTCGACGCTGATTCCCTTTTCATGGGCGCGATCGACGACGCGCTTGGTGATGGCGATGTTTTCTTCGAACGGCTCGTGGCTGGCGTCGATCATGACTGAGCTGTAGAAACCCGAGTCGATACAATCGTAGCACGTCTCTTCATCACCATGATCGAGATGAACAGCGAAGATCGCCTCCGGGAACATTCTGTCTGCCGTCCGGATGAGCGCCTCGAGCATTCGTTTATCTGCATACTTCCGCGCGCCTTTTGAGATTTGGATGATGAACGGCGCCATGCTTTGCATGTTGCCGCGGAACAGCCCGAGGATCTGCTCCATGTTGTTCACGTTGTAAGCGCCGACGGCGAACTTGCCGTAGGCGACTTTATAAAGCTGCTGTGTGGTCACGATCATAGGCGTCAGGATTCAGGCAGCCACTCTTACCCCGCAGCTCTCAACTCTCAACTGCCTTCAATACCGTTTTCCGCCACCGGCAGTAAAACACTCACTGATGTGCCCTGTGGATTGGAGTCGATATCGACCCGACCGTTATGATCGAACACCGTCCGCTTCACAATCGGCAGCCCGAGCCCCATCCCGCGCGGCTTGGTGGTGCAGAACGGCGAGAAGATTTTATCCTTCAGATCGGCTGCGATTCCTTTGCCATTGTCGTGAATCGTGACCACGACGCCGCTGGTGTGGTCTCCTTCCCAAATCGGTTTGGCGGAAAGGGTAATGCGCGCTTTCGGCTGCCCGTTAGTCGCTTCGGCAGCATTCGCCACCAGGTGAGCGAATGCTTCGGCGAGCGCCGTTTCATCACCGACGACCTGAGGAAGATCGTCGGGTAAGGTCGTTTCGACTGAGAAGCCGTTCTTCACCGTGCGCGAACGGACGAGCTCGATCGCACGCTTCATCGGGGCGCGCACGTCGAGCGACTTGAAATTCAGTTCCGGCGGATGCGCGAAGTTGTTGATCTGTGTGATGATGAGATCGAGCCGATCAATTTCCTGCACCACAATCTCGTTAAAGTCGCGCCGGAAATCGGCGTCGTCGAAACGCTCCGGCAGGAGCTGCGCAAAAGTCTTGATTGCGACCAGCGGATTACGCACTTCGTGCGACATGCTGGCGGCAAGATCGGTCCAGAAGGCGGCGCGATCGAGCAGCTCCTGTTTTTGGCGGAGCGATTCCTCCGGCGTCATATCCTGGATGACGGCGACCGCGCCTAACGACTGCTGATGATTGGTCAGCCGCCGGGTTTGAACGGAAAGGGAACGCTGCGTACTGGAATCAACCCACTGCTGCGCCGGCGGCTCGGCGGAATTTTCCAGTGTCTCGCGCAAAAGGGAAGCCACACGCCGTCCGGCAGCTTCCACCGGTTTGCCGAAAACCTCGGATGCGGAGAGGCCGAGGACAGCTTCCGCTGTCGGATTGCACCAGCGGATGATTGCATCCTCGTCGCACGCTACAATTCCGGGGGGGATGGCGGAGAGCAACGTCTCCGCGAGAGTTTTCTGGAGGATGATTTCCTCGTGCAGGGCGGCGTTTTCCAAAACCGTCGAGACGTGCTCTCCTAGGATCATGAGCGTCTCGAGACTCTGATAATCGAAGGGTTGTCCCGTCAGGCGATGACCGAAAAAGAGCCAGCCGCTAATTCGTCCGCGCGCATACAGTGGCACCATGACTTCGGCGCCAACAGTGTCGAGAGCGCGACGGAGCAGTTCGCGCTGCGCGAAATCCTGCGTCTGGGAAAGATGATGGCGACAGATGAGATGCGCGTGCAACTCAAGCCAGCGGACAAGCGGATCGCGCTCCCGATATTCCAAGTCGTAAGTTTCCGGCAGGCAGCGCAGACCGGCGCGCAAACGAAATTCGCCGCCCTGTCGGCCACGCGAAAAAATACCGACTCGACTTACTCGCGCAGCTTCCGCCAAGCCTTCCACCATTTCGTGCACAAGAGTCTCCGTGTTCTTCAATCGCCCTGCCGCTTCGAGACTGCGAACGGCACGCGGCAGACGCAGAATCGGCAGCGGCGCCTCCGCCATCTCAGGCGCCGAGGTTAATCCGCGACTAACGAGCGCCGGCGCACGCGACGACTCCAAACGAAGCGCGCGATTTTCTTCCTGGAGCCGGAGATGATCGAGCGCCCGGCCCACCAGGGTCTGAAAATAATGGCGCTCCAAATTGATATCCTCCGCGGCGTAGATCCCAGCCTGGGTCGCGTCCCGTAACGGATCCGAGCGCAAAGTGCCGAAGCCAATGATCAACAGGTCGGGCCATTCCACCCGCAGTTGTTCGATCAAGCCCTGGCTTTCCTTGCCGCGCAGATCGAGCAGGAGAAGCGCGGGTTGCTGCTGTTGCAGGACCGGCTCCAGTCGGCCCACCTGGTCAACGTGACGGACTTCCGTCTGGCTGCGAAGTAAGGCGCGAGTCCGCCTAACGAAATGTGGATCCTGGCTATAAAGAATGCATGCGGCAGGGAAGATCATGCCGCTGCGACCTCTTCCTGGAAGCGAACAAGGGGAAGAAGAATGTGGAAGCTGGTTCCGCGATCCAGTTCACTCTCGACTTCGATCTGACCGCCGTGCTCCTGCACGATCCCGTGCACGACCGAAAGCCCGAGCCCGGTACCGTAATCCTTCGTCGTGAAAAAAGGATCGAAAACGTGCGGCACATCTTCCGGCTTGATCCCGCTGCCGTCGTCTTCCACCGAGATGCGCAAAATCTCACGCACGTCTGTCGTGGCGTCGGGCAGCGCAGTCGGCCAGGTCTCGGTTGAGCCGATTTCCGTCGCGACCGTAAGGGCGCCTCCGGGTTTCATGGCATCGAGAGCGTTGATAAAAAAGTTAAGGAAGACTTGTTCAATCTGATCGGCGTCCGCTCGGATAGTATCCACTTCCGCCTGCCAGGAACGAGTTAATTTAATGTCTTTCTGATAGAGCCGGTGCCCGACGAGGAGAAGCGCTTTTTCCAGAACTTCATGCACGTGCATCGGCTTGAGTAGCGGCTTGGCCGGGCGCGCGAAACGGAGGAGCTGATTGACTAACGAGTCGATCCGATCGACTTCGTGCCCGATGAGCGAGAAAAACGTCTCGCGGAAATCGGAATCCTGATACCGCTCGGGAAGCAGTTGCGCAAAAGTCTTGATCGAGACGAGTGGATTCTTGATCTCGTGTGCCATGCCGGCCGAGAGCGTCCCGAGACTGGCGAGACGGTCGCTGCGGCGAATCTGCATCTCGAGACGCTTTAGGGTAGTGATGTCGGTCAGCACCATCAAAGCGCCCAACGGTTCGCCATCCTGGCCGTGAAAAATCGAACTGCTGGCGCGGAGAATCGTCGTCTTGTCGCCCGCGCGCAGGACGATTTCGCAACCTTCCTGTCGTTCATCGGTCTCGAGCGTTTCACCCAGGACGCTGCGGAGCGGCTCGGGTAGGTTACTGATCTTGCGCGTGAGAAGCTCTGACGCGGTTAAACCGGTGATCTGTTCCACTTCGCGATTAAAAACGGTGATGAGCCCGTTACGATCCGCTGCTACGACTCCGGTGGTGAGATTTTGCAGGAGCGTTTCGTTATAGATCTTGGCGTTCTGTACCTCGGTGAAGAGTTGGGCGTTATCGATCGCGACCGCCAGTTGCCCACAAAGAACGCGCAGTGCGCTCTGCTCCACCGTGCCGTAGATGCGGCCCGAACGCCGAGCTCCCAACAGCATTACGCCCGCGAGCTGTTCGCGGGAGAAAATGCCCATCGCCACACCCACATGAAGGGATTTCATTTGCCGACGCACGCGCTCCAGTTCCGGTGTGGAGCGAACACGGTGCAGTTCATCCAAAACAATCGGTTCCTGAGTTCTTTCAAGATGTGCGATAATGGCTTGGTCGCGATGCAATTCCATCCGGATCGTGCGCGAGCCGATTTGCACTTCAGGAAAACGTTGCGCGTAGAATTCCGCCTCGGGAAGGAGAAGGAAAACGCGCTCCGTATCGACCGCCTGAGCGATCGTTAGGCCAAAGCGTTCCAGCAGATCGGCCAGGGTTGTGACCGAGCGCAGAATGGCGGCCGCCTGATTCATCGTCGCCTGAAAATCGAGACGGCGTGTGCCAACAAAAAGGCGATCAGCCAGGGACTGCGAGACGCCACGTGCCGGCGCCATCGCAAATGCAATCACAAGCGCTGCGATGATGTGTGCAAGGGGACGCCCATCGCTCCCGACAATTGGGACGAAGACTGTGACGCTGAGCCACCAGACGAGGAGATAGAGAGCGATGAGGTAGGCGGCGAGGACGAGATAGGCGATCGCCCGTCGCATGAAGAAACCGACCTCCAAGATCTTTCGGGTCGCGATCCCGTAGCCAACGACCAAGCTGAAAAGGACTGATCTAAACGGCGCGAAGAGAAGCGCACGGGACTGACCAATGAAATATTCCAGAACAAAAGCCAGCGCGAGGGTAAAGGCGACCGCCGCAATCCCACCGATGAGGATAAAGGCGAGTTCGACATACTCGCTGCCCTTCGTCTTCTGAAGATCGCGACCGTAGCTTACGACCAGGACGCCGAGTGCGATGAGGAAGAAAGCGGAAAAGAGATAGACTCCATCGCCATAACTTGGTTTCGGAGGCAAACCGGGAATCGCCGAGAGTTGAGCGCTATGCAGGAAAAACCTCGTCTGACAAAGCGCTACGATGCCGATGGTGACTGCCAGCCACGTGCGAGAGTGTTTCAGCAGGTCGCGCCAGCCGCGTAACTGTTGACGCACCGAGAGCCGGAGCAGATTTAACGAGGCGAGATACAAGGCAGAGGTCGCCGACGCCTCACGGATGGCAAATTCGGCGGTCCATGCGCTCCGAGTGATGAAAGCCAAGAGCAGGCTCCCGAGCCAGGCGGCGATCATCACCGACAGAACAAGAAAACATTGGTTCGCCAGTCGGCGGCGATTGGCCTGGAAGACGGCGAGACCGAGCGCAATCTGCATGATCAACGCTGCGATCGTCGGAAAGGTGGCGCTATGCATTACGAGGCGCCTCGCTCGACCATTCCCTTCATCTTCCAGTTAATCCGGAGAGAAACGCTCCACCACCATGCTACTATTTCCGCCACCCAAGCCTCGCACATTTATCAAAGCGCTTCTCAGTAGCGCTTTTCGGGCCCTTTTCGGGACAAAATCCAAATCGCACCCCACAAGCGGAACTTCGTGGTTGGCCGTCGGGGGTATCATGTTGTTCTGAAACGCCAGGGCGCAACTGATCAATTGGAACGGCCCGGCCGCGGAAAGAGGATTGCCGGTCACACCCTTGATCGAACTGACCGGGATCCGCTCGGCCGCAGATCCAAAGACTCTGCGGATCATTTTCACCTCCGCCACATCGAGCACCGGATGTCCCGGACCGTAGGAACAAATATAATCGATCTCCTCCGCTTGGCGGCGGGCATTCGCGAGCGAGAGCCGCATCGTTTGCTCGAGACCGCTGAAAGAATCATCTGGATTGTGATCCATCTGCGTCGCGTAGCCAGCGATCTCCAAATAAATCCGCGCGCCGCGCGCAGTGGCGTGTTCCAAACTTTCGACCACCACGACGCCGGCGCCTTCCGAGATCACGCCCGAATCGCTCCCCTGGTCGTAAGGTCGACTCGCGCGGGTTGGCTCTGAGTTGGCGAAGGAACTCAACCCCGCCGAGGCAAAACTCGCCATCGTCAGGGGAGTGACTGGCGCATCCGCTCCACCGGCGAGCGCGATCTCCACTTCACCTCGCGCAATCCGGGTTGCCGCCATCGCGATTGCATCGATCCCAGAGGGACAAGCCGAAGAAATGGTGGTGGCCTGAGTTTCCACTCCCAGCTTCTGCGCGATCAAATGAGCAGCGGCTTGCGGCTGACAATTACTCACCACTCCCGAATTCACTCGGCGCGGGCCTTTCTCCTGCAACTCGTGGAAGCCTTTTTCAATGACGTCGAGAGCGCTCGTGCTGACTCCGATGCAGACCGGCAGCAGGGAACCGTGAAGGCCGCTCGAAGGATTGAAATCGGCATTCCGGAGGGCCATCTGCGTCGCCGCAAAAGCAAGTTGAGTATGGCGCGCCATGCGCCGCGGCTTCCACGTCGCCGGCATGTAATCGAGAGGGTCGAAATTCTTCACCTCGCCGGCGATGCGACCCTTAAAACCGGAGGCATCGAAGAGTGTGATCGGGCCGATGCCGCTTTCACCCAGGACGAGCGAGCGCCAGAACTCCTTCAGCCCCGTACCGTTCGGGGCCAGAATCCCCATTCCTGTTACGACAACTCGGTTACGCTTTGCCATCTCTCCTTCTCCTCAGGCCGCACTCTTAAACGAAATTCTCCTCGCACCTGCTAGATTTCTCTGACTTCGAGAGTTTGTCGATAAAGTTCGAGTTATTCACAATTTCCTGCTTGCGTTTCTCCGCAAATTACACAAGCGTCGCCCTCGAAACGGAAACCCTTTGGATCGTTTGCAGATTTTTATCTCCAAGGTACGTCCCTAGCTTCTAGCGATGGGAGCAATGATAGCCAACGCTGAACTCCCGCAAGTCCTCGTCATCGACGACGAAATGGGCCCCCGCGAAAGTTTACGCATGCTCCTTAAGCCCAGCTATCAGGTTCACACCGCTGATTCGGTCGAACGCGGCCTGCAACTTCTGACCGAGAAAAAGCCCGATGCCATTGTCATGGATATCCGAATGCCGGGCATGACCGGGATTGAGGGTCTGCGACGGATTCGCCAGATCGATCCGCATCTCTCCGTCATCATGCTGACCGGCTTCGGTGCCCTCGAAACGGCGAAGGAGGCGCTGCGGCTGGGCGCGAACGATTACATCAGCAAGCCTTTTGATGCGCGCGAAATGCGCGAAGTCATCAGCCGCAATGTCGAGCGAACCCGGCTCCACCGCACGAGCGAAAGCGCGGCGAGCGAAATCAAGGAACTCAACAATCGTCTCCTGCAGGAGCTCGCGCAAAAGGAGCGTCTCGCCTCGCTCGGTCAGGCTTCGGCCGAATTTGTCCACGACATTGGAAATCCCCTGACGATCGTCTGGGGTTACGTGCAACTGCTGGCCAAAAAACTGGAGGAGTCGGAAAGCCCGGATAATCCGAATGCCGTCAGCTCAAACAAGGAACTGGAGATCATCGAGCAAAACGTCCGTCTCTGCCGCGACCTGCTCACGATGTGGCAGAGCTACGGCAGCGCGGATGCTGCTCCGCATCAAGTCGTCTCGATCTCAGATATCGTGCGCGAAGTAGTCGAGAGCGTGGGCGCGATGGCGAAGGACAACGGTGTCGTATTGAAATGCGATGCGACGGAAGATCCCTGCTCGCTTAAGGGCGACGCGGTTCAGATCACACGCGCCATTCAGAATGTCATCATCAATGCCATCCAGGCCTCCGCGGAAAGCAAAGGTACCGTTGACGTCAGTTGCATCCGCAAAGATTTCTACGTCGACGTTCGCATCGCCGACACCGGCCATGGAATCAGCCTCGAGCAAATTGCCAAGATTTTCGATCCCTACTTTACCACCAAACAGGGAAAAAGCGGCACCGGCCTCGGTCTCTACATCACCAAGAAAGTGATCGAAGACCATAGCGGCTCGATAAAAGTTGATAGTACTCCCAACACCGGCACCACGATCACGATTCGGTTGCCGCTCATTAATAACTAGCCTCAACGCTGCCGACAGTCCCGTTCCCGCCACTCGATTTAGTGAGATCGCAGCGTTTGCGATTCGCCGACGGCATTAGTCGTTGCCACCGCGCTCTCTTCTGTTTTCTTCAGGCGTGGCGGCCGCCGGTTATCGCATCGCACCCATTTTCCTGATTCGAATGGCTGGCGTCCCTTTCGACGTCGTGGAAAGACTCGCCACCCCTAGGACGATCGCCGCCGCGCGCGCTTTTCTCGCTGCTGAAAAAGATTTCTCGGCCACAAAACTCGCCGTCGAGCAAATCCTCGCCTCGCGCCGCCATAATCTCTCGAAGGAACAATTCCGCGCCTGGCGAAAAGCGATCATCCACGGCGTCATGCCGGAGGCAAAGGATCCACCCTCGAGCGCGTTTGCCGCCTGCTGGGAAAGCGCTTCGCGCTTCGCAAGTGTCGAGGCTTCCCTCGCGAAAGCATTATCTGATGAGCTCGAATCCTCCCGGCGCGCTCTGCTCACTTCAGCGGCACGCTATCTTCCCCGTTACCTCGTTTTTTCCGCTGGCGGATTGCACGATCTGATCAGGACGCCGGACGAGGTTCACATCCCTCCCCGGAAAAAGGCCCTCCGCGCTCGAGAGCGCCATCTTCTTCTCTATCTGCAGCGCGTTTGTGGAAAGAACGACACGCTGAGCGAATTCGGTCCGCAAGGCTGGGGCAGAACTGATTCCGCGATCGATTCGCTTCGCCTTCACCCCGAACCAGGAATCTTAAAGCGCGAAACCTTCCTGGAGCGTTGGGCCGCGCATGGCGTGGCGGCGGCGATTAACGCCGACCCTGAGACTGCCGCCGAGCTCTCACCTCGTCTTCACCCGAACGGTCGACTCGAAGATGGTCGCTTCATTTTTGCC
>DASXDC010000101.1:0-6662 GCA_036490855.1 Chthoniobacterales bacterium | reverse complement strand
CGACAAACTGGAGGAGAACACAAAATTCTTCCGCGCCGCCCTGACGGAAAAGGGCCTAACGATCAAGCCGGGAACGCATCCGATCGTGCCGATCATGCTGGGAGACGCTGCGCTTTCACAGAAATTCGCCAACCGCATCCTCGAAAAAGGCATTTACGTCATTGGCTTTTTCTACCCGGTCGTCCCGCACGGGACGGCGCGGATTCGCACCCAGGTCTCCGCCGCGCACAGCCGCGAAGAGTTGGAACGGGCGGTCGCAGCTTTCGCGGAGACGAATGCGGAGTTGCATGCCTAACGAATTTTCCATTCGGTCACTGGTTCAGCGCCAGAAACGAACAAGGCGGTGGATCCCGCGCCCGACGTTGCTCACTCGATCGCCGGAAGGCGGAGAGATAACTTTCGTTAGGCAGTTATTTCACGACGCCGATCTCGGCGCGGCGATTCTTCGCCCAGGCCGCTTCATTGGACGCTGGGTCGGCCGGCATTTCGGCGCCGAAGCTGACGGTCTGGATGTTCTGCGCGTCCGCGCCGAGCGCGATCAAAGCTTCGCGGACGGATTCGGCCCGGCGTTCACCGAGGCCGCGATTGTATTCCGAGGTGCCGCGCTCATCGGTAAATCCGGCGATGATGATCTGACTGCTCCCCTGTTGCAGGAAGCTGGCGATCTGCTGGATTTTGCCGTTTTCGGAGCCGCGGATTGTCTGACTGTCGAAGTCGAAATAAATCGGCTGAAATTGCTGACGATCGACGTTGCCGCTGAAAAACGACGTACCTTCCTGACGCTCGGGCAGCGGCGTGCCGGTCACGTAATCGCCCGTGCTGCCGGCCGTCTGACCGCCCTTCTGTTTCGAACAGGCCGGAAGAAGCGCGAGGCCGGAGAGGAGAAGAAGAAGGAGTCCGAGCCTAACGAGAAGCAAACTGCAGGCAGATTTTGAATTCATAAGCGGCGAGCGCATCATAACGGCAGGGCAGGACCGTGCAAGCCGCGCTCGTCCGTCGGGTCGTTAGGCATTCTTGCTCGCGCCGAACCCGTGCAGGAGCCGATGGAAGAATCCCCCCTCGGCGTCTTCGTGATCGACAATTTTGCCGGCGCGTGCCACGAGCACCGGGCAATCGGCCCGGTTGAGAATGCCGCGGGTCAGGTCGCCCATGATGTAGTGGCGGAAGGTGCCCTTGGCCTGCGAAGTGCCGGTCACGATCAGGTCGTGTTCGCCCTCGCGCACTTCGGCGAAAATCTGGTCGAGCGCGAGGCCGTGACGGATGCGCACTTCGACTTTCAAACCCATCTTTTCCAAGCCTTCTTTTTGACCGCGCAGATTGCAGCCCAGCTCGGAATCGGAAGCGAGGAGGCGATCGACGTCTTCCTCCAGCCTAACGAGATCAGCATAAATCGCGGGCGGTTCCGCCATCACATGGAGGAGGGTAACTGTGCCGCCGATGCATTTCGCGATCTCGCCCGCCAGTTGGACCGCGTCGTCAATGTAGCGTTTCCCGCCCGTGCAAACGAGAATCCGCTCTAGCCGTTTGCAGGCGCCGATCGCGACCAGGACGGGGGGCGGGACCGCCTTGATCACCTCGTAGGTTTTTTCCGGCCGCCAATAGAGTCCGCCACTGCCCTTGCGCCGCGCGCCGACGATGGCAAGGTCGTACTCGTTCGCTGTCGTCTCAGCCAGGATCTGCCGGATCGGATCGCCGGAGCGCACCACGATCGACGGCGCGACCTGCAAAGCCCGCAACATCTCCGCCTCGCTCTCGATCGCGCGCCGGAGCGGCTCCTCGTCGGCGGCGTCCTCCACGATTCCGAGCAGGGTCGTTTCTGAATGACATGGCCCCGCAATCAGCCCGCCGAGCCGGGTCGGATTGTCGGCCGGGTCGGTTCCATCGCTGCAAATGAGGAGGCGCATCGGTTAAAGCTTCTGGCCGGTAAGCAAAGTGTAAACGACGATCGCGGCGCCGATCAGCGGCAGGGGCACGAAAAAGAGCCGGATTTTCGGCCCGGCAAAATATTGGGTGAGGATGGCGCCGATCTGCGCTCCGATGGCAGCGCCGGTGTTCATGACGAGCGCGACCAGAATATCGACATTGCCTTTGATGGCATGGCTGAAAGTGCCGTAGCTCGCGGAGATGATAATCTCAAACAGATCCGTCCCGACTGCGAGATGGGTGGGAACGCCGAGGAGGTAAACCATCATCGGCATGCGGATATAACCCGCGCCGCCTCCAAGGAAGCCGCTAAAGAGCCCGCCGATGAACGAGACGACGATGATGACCCAGAGCGAGATCGCCTTCACGCCCGAGGTCGGGAGCGCGATCATCGGCCAGAGCGGGATCCGATGAACCGCTTTCGTTAGGCCGGCAAAGGAGGATTCGTCCCTGGCGTGGCGGCCCTTGGCTTTTTTGCCGCCTTTCTTTTTCTGCAGCCGCATCGTCTTCCAGCTTTCCCAGACCATGAAGAACGAGATGCTGAAGTAGATCACGATCGAGATGATGCTGACGACAAAATCGACGTCCCCCCGGCGCTTCAGGGCTTGGATCAACTGCGCGCCGCACTCCGCGCCGGCGATCGTGCCCAGCGCCATGATGAGGCCGAGCCGCAGATCGACATTGCCCAGAGCGCGATGGCGTTTTGCGGCCACGACCGACTTGCCGACGATGTGGGCGAGATCGGTCCCGACCGCGAAGTTCCAGTGCATCCCGACCGCGCGCAGCGCCGGCCCGGCAATGAAGCTGCCGCCGACGCCGAAGAATCCGCCGAGAATCCCGATCAGGAACCCGATGAGGACAAGGTAGACCGGGCTGATATTAGTCCCCGAGATGGGGAAATGCATGGCGAGGAAGATCATTCGGAGCGCCCGCGCAGGAGCCGGAACAGCAGGGTCGTGACGGATTCCAAGACCACTGCCTGACCAATGATGAGACCGATCGAGACGAGGGCGTAGAGTTTGATGCTCTGCTTATCGAGATTCGCGAGCCAGCCGCCGAGAAAATGCAGGACGAGGAAAAAATACGCCACGACCAGAAGGGCGTAGACAATAAGTTCGGCGAGAAACGAGTAGAGCGTCTTGCGCGTGTCGGATTTCATGAAAGGCGTGGACGCTGCTCTTGAGTTCGGGCCTCGGTGATTTGGCGGCTGCGCGGCGCGCCGTCAAACAGGAAAATGATTGCGCCGCGAATGAATATCCCTACGTTCGTGGCCTTGCCCTCCCAAAAGTGCTCTATGGCTGATGTCGCAAATAAATATTCCGAGAACGTAGAGGGGAAATTCTACGTCGATGACCAGTGCATCGACTGCGATCTTTGTCGCGAAACGGCACCGGCCAATTTCAAGCGCAACGACGACGGCGGCCATTCTTTCGTTTACAAGCAACCCGAGTCTCCAGAGGAAGAAGCTCTTTGCAAAGAGGCGATGGAAGGTTGTCCGGTCGAGGCGATCGGCAGCGACGGCGGGTAGCAGGTTTCGTCGTCGTCCGTGAAGGGTGAAACGGACTAACGAATCGGGAATTGCGGATCAGGAATTCTGCAATGTCCCTGTCGCACTTACCATTGCTGGCTCCGATTGCAGCGCCGGCGCCGGTCTGCAGGCCGACCTGAAGACCTTCAGCGCGTTCGGTGTTTTCGGTCTCACCGCCGTCACCTGCGTCGTGGCGGAGGTGCCGGGGAAAGTATCGCGGCTCGCTGGGATCGATCCCGGTCTCGTGCGCGAGCAGATCGAATTGTGTCTCGCGCATTTTCCGGTCGGCGCGATCAAGACTGGCCTCCTTTTCTCGACCGAGATCGTGGAGATGGTGGTGGAAATTCTGCAGAAATCCGCCACGAACATTCCGCTTGTCGTCGATCCGGTGATGGTCGCGACTAGCGGGGACGCGCTTCTGCGACCGGAAGCGATCGATGCTTATCGCGAGCGGCTTTTTTCCCGTGCCACTCTCGTTACGCCAAATATGGCGGAGGCCGCGATTTTCAGTGGACGATCGGTCCGGACGCGCGCAGAGATGCGCCTCGTCGGGATGGAGCTGGCGGAAAAATATGGATCATCTTTTTTGATCAAGGGCGGTCATCTCGACGATCGGCGCGCGACTGATCTGCTTTGTCGCGGCGGCGATGTGCAGGAGTTCGATGGGCCATTCATCAGCGGCGTTTCCACGCATGGCACCGGCTGCAGCTATGCGGCGGCGATTGCTGCTCGTCTCGCGCTGGGCGATTCGCTCGCGGGAGCCGTCGCACAGAGCAAGGATTTCGTCACGCGCGCGATTCGGAAGCATTTCGTCTGGCGCAAATCCGGCGGGCAACTCCACGCCCTCAATCACTTTCGTTAGGGCACGATCGGGTCGGTCTTCCGGATCCAACGCTGCTCTCTGAGAGCGACGAGTGCGGCGGCGCTTTCCGCCTGTTTTTTGCTCCGGCCACTGCCCTCGCCGAGCACTTGATTTTCCCACATCACCTGAACCGAGAATGTCTTCTCATGTTCGCGCCCGCTCTGCGCGAGCAGCTCGTAAACCGGGCTCCGTGGCGAGATGGCCTGCAGCAGCTCTTGCAACTGCCCCTTCGGATTTACCTCGAGCGGTTCTTCCTCGAGCCGCTCGAGGTCTTCCCGCATCACCTCGAGAATGAAGCGGCGCACGGTTTCGAGATCGCTGTCGAGATAGATCGCGCCGAGGAGCGCTTCGAAAGCATCGCCGAGAGTGGAATCCCGTTGCCGCCCGCCGCTCGTTTCTTCGCCGCGCCCCATGAAAAGATGACGGCCGAGATCGAGCTGGGCGGCGTGGACCTTGAGCGCTTCCCGCGAGACAAGTCGCGCCCGCCTCGTCGTTAGGCGACCTTCACCCGCGTCGTGATAGCGGGCGAAAAGATGTTCCGTGATGACGAGTTGGAGGACGGCATCGCCGAGGAACTCGAGCCGCTGATTGTCGAGATGCTTCCTCTGCCGTTCATGCCCCACGCTCGGATGGGTCAGAGCCTCGGCCAGGAGACGGGGATCGCGAAATTCGTATCGAATGCGTTCTTCGAGAGGATGCACGGCGCAGTCTCGTCAGGGCGCCTGGCCCGGCTGCTTTTCATAAACCCCGATGGAAGTAACCACGTCGACCGCGCGTTGCATGACGGCGTCATGCGGAGGCGGCTTTTCGCCGCGGGCGCGGCGCCGTTGCGCGGCCTGGCTGGCATCGATCTCCGGGTTTGTCCCGGCTAATAGTGCCGCTTCATTGAGATGCGGCCGGTCAGATTCGAAAACGAAGGGCACCATTCCTTTGGTTAGGCTCTCCTGGAAAATCATTCGCTTCTCACCTGTCGACAGCGGCACCAATAGATCAGGCGTGAGGCCGTTCGGATAACGCAGCGTTTGGTCCGGCAGAATCGCTTCGGACGTGGCCACGCGCAGGGTTTGTCCATCGGGCAACGGTAAATTGTCGTAACCGACCGCTCGGCCGGCGGTGGTTTCGCCGATGACGATTGCCTTGTCTTCATGACGGAGCACGGCCGCCAATACTTCGCTCGCTCCTGCGGTATCGCGATCCACGAGCACGACGAGCAGGCCCGAATAGGCTGGCTCGGCGTTCGAGGTGAAATCACGATCCTGTTTCGTTGCCGGACTGTGCAGAGTGAAGAGCGCTCTTCCTTTTGCGACAAAGCGATTGGCAAATTCCGCAGCCGCCGCGTAATCACCTGCCTCGCCCGTTGCGCGCAGATCGAGAATGAGGGCGTCGACTTTTTTCCCGGCGAAAGCGCGCAGGGTGGTGTCGAGTTCCTGAAGTTGCGGCGGGTTCAAATCGCCCGGACGCAGATAGCCAATGTGCCCGTCGAGCACTTCGCGATAAAATGGGGCCGGCGTTGGCGCTGGTCCGCTGTGCGCGGGCAGGAGGCGGAGGCCGCCATCGAGCCGGTCGAGCAAACCGTCGAGCGTCGCGCGTTTCATTGCCGTTTCATCGAGCGCGGCCGGATTGATGTAATGCTTCCGGATCAGGTCAATTGCTTTCTCCAAAGCAGCCGCGTCGAGCGCGTCGACGCCACTTGCATCTGCCGGAGAAGCTTTCGGTGTCGCGCTCGGCGCGGGGGTGGCGGAAGGGCGCGTCGCAGGTTGCGCCTGAGCGAGGGCCGCAACGAAAAAGAGGATCGTTAGGCTAGGGCGCAGCATCGGTCGCCCCGACCTTAGCTCCAACCGCGGCAAGAGCAATGTCGCGCCGATAGTGGCAGCCCTCGAAGTGAATTTTGCCGACCGCTTCATATGCCCGGGTGCGCGCCGCTTCGATCGTTTCGCCGAGCGCGGTCACGGCCAGGACGCGTCCGCCGCTGCTAAAAACTTCTCCGCCTTCCCGGCGAGTTCCGGCGTGGAAAATCTGCACATCAGGCATCTCCGCGCTTGCCGCGAGACCGGAGATTTTTTTCCCCGCCTGCACATTTCCAGGATAACCGGCCGAGGCCATCACCACCGTCACCGCGGGCCGCTGATCGAGTTCGATTTTCAATTCGTCGACCCGTCCGTCGATTGTCGCCTCCAAGATCGGCAGCAAGTCACCTTGCAGGCGGGGCAGGATCACCTGCGTCTCCGGATCGCCAAAGCGGCAGTTAAATTCCAGCACGTGCGCCCGGCCCTCCCGGATCATGAGGCCCGGGAAGAGCAGCCCGGAAAAGTGAATCTTTTCCTCGCGCAAACCGCGCAGGAGCGGAGC
>DASXDC010000100.1:0-5489 GCA_036490855.1 Chthoniobacterales bacterium | reverse complement strand
TCTCTGTTCGTTAGTCTGCCCGGTTCACGGTTGCATCATGATGGTGAGCGTCGAGACCGGCCTCGAACCACTTGCCTGGGCCGATTACCGCACTCGTCTCGCCGCCGGTGACGCGACCGCCTTTCCGCCGCATCCGTGAAGGGAAGTGAACAGTGACCAGTGGCCTGTGATCAGCAAAAAAAAACAACCGCACCATGAAAAGCTTATCAACGGTCACTGATCACAGGTCACTCTCTTCCCTTTCCCCCTGTCCCGTTTTCATCGGCGGCGAATGGAGGGAAGTCTCCGGCCTGGCAACGTCGCCCGCTTTCAATCCATCGCGCGGTGAAGTCATTTGCGAGGTTCCGATGTGCGGCGCCGCTGTCGTGAACGATGCGGTCAACGCCGCGGCCGATGCTTTCCCCGCCTGGCGCGATACCCCGCCGGTCGAGCGCGCGCGTCTGTTCTTTCGTTACCGCCAGTTAATCGAGGAGAACTTCGATCGCATCTGCCAGATGATCACGCGCGAGCATGGCAAAACGCTCGCCGAAGCGCGCGGCAGCGCCTACCGCGGGCTCGAGAACATCGAATACGCCTGCGGCATTCCGACGCTCCTGATGGGCGACACGCTCGAGAACATCGCCCGCGGGGTCGACTGTGAGACGATGCATCAGCCATTAGGCGTTTGCGTCGGCATCACCCCCTTTAATTTCCCCGCCATGGTTCCGATGTGGATGTTCCCCCTCGCCCTCGCCTGCGGTAATACCTTCGTCCTTAAGCCGAGCGAGAAGGTTCCGCTGACCGCGAATTTCCTCATCGAGCTGCTCGAGAAAGCCGGCCTGCCGAAAGGCGTGCTTAACGTCGTTCACGGCGGCCGCGAGTGCGTCGACGCGCTTCTCGTGCATCCAAAAGTGCGCGCAATTTCCTTCGTCGGCTCGTCCCCGGTCGCGAAACACATTTACGAAACCGGCACCCACCATGGCAAACGCGTTCAGGCCAATGGCGGCGCGAAAAACTACATCGTCGTCATGCCCGATGCCGACATTTCGCGTACCGTCGAAGCCCTTGCCACCGCCGCTTTCGGCTGTGCCGGCGAACGCTGCATGGCGGGCTCGACCGCGCTCACTGTCGGCGCGGCCGCCGATCAACTGATACCCTCGTTAGTCGAAACGACGCGCGCCATCAAAGTCGGACCGACCGACGGCAGCGCGCAGCCCGACATGGGACCAGTCATCACCGCGCAACATCGCGACCGGGTCATGAGCCTCGTCGCCAGCGGCGAGCAGGAAGGCGCCAAAGTGATCTGCGACGGCCGCGGCGCGCGCAGCGCCGACGCGCCTAACGGATTCTTCGTCGGCGCGACGATTGTCGACCAGGTGCAAAACGAAATGAAGATCGCGCGAGAGGAAGTTTTCGGCCCGGTCCTGAACGTAATGCGGATGGAGGACCTCGACCACGCGATCGCGCTGGCGAGCAAATCCTCCTACGGCAACGGCACCGCCATTTTCACTAACTCCGGCAAAGCCGCCCGCGAATTCAAGCATCGCGTCAAAGCCGGGATGGTCGGGATCAATGTCGGCGTGCCAGCCACGATGGCGATGTTCCCGTTCACCGGCTGGAACGATTCGTTTTACGGCGACCTCCACATCCAGGGCAAGGAAGGTGTGCAATTCTACACTCAACAGAAAGTCGTCAGCACCCGCTGGTTTGGGGAAGGCGTCGGCGATGTCTGGAAGTGATCAGTGACCAGTTTGCCGGAAAGTCGCTACAACATTGTGATGAACGAAACCCAAAGCTACAAAGAGTTGCTGGTTTGGCAGAAAGGGATTTCGATCGCCAAAATCTACCAGAGAGTTCCCGGCCGACGAAAGATTCGGGCTCACCTCACAGATGCGACGTGCGGCAGTCTCCATTTTATCGAGCATCGCCGAAGGCCGAGCGCGCCATACCACGGGCGAGTTCGTCCAATTCATCTCGCGCGCGGAAGGCTCCGCCGCGGACTTGACACCCAACTTATCGTCGCCGTCGATCTGGCATTCTGCACCAAGCACGAAGCTCTCCCCATCTATGAAGCGATCGACGAACTTCGCCGAATGCTAAACTCCCTGCGTCGCAAACTGGTCACACGAACGTCGTACTCCTCACGGATCACATGTCACTCTTAATAAGAAACGGCGAGATCGTGACCGCGAGCGAGCGCTACGTCGCGGACATCTTCTGTGAGGGCGAAACGATCTCACAAATCGGACGCGACCTTCGCGTGTCTAAGGACGCCGAAGTCATCGACGCGACCGGCAAATATGTTTTCCCGGGGTTCATCGATCCGCACGTCCACATCTATCTGCCATTCATGGGCACCTCCGCGAAAGATACCCATGAGACGGCGAGCCGCGCGGCCCTGGTCGGCGGGACGACGACCTTTATCGAAATGATCTGTCCCGGCTGCAACGACAAGCCGCTCGAGGCCTTCGAGCTCTGGCTGGGCAAAGCGGAAGGCGCCAGTGCCTGCGACTTCAGTTTTCACATGGGAGTGACTCGCTACGACGAGGAAGCGGAACACGACTTCAGGGAGATCGTTAGGCGCGGAGTCAGTAGCTTCAAGATTTTCCTCGCCTACAAAGGCGCGTTCGGGGTAACCGATGACCAGCTCTTCCAGACTCTTACGCTCGCCAAGTCGTTAGGCGTGATCACGACCGCCCATTGCGAGAACGCCGAGCTGGTCGCCGCCCTCCAGCAAAAGCTCCTCGCCGAAGGAAAGACCGGTCCGGAATGGCATTACTGGAGCCGCCCGCCGGTCGTGGAAGCGGAAGGCGTCCATCATCTCATGACCTTCGCCGGCATCACTCGCGCGCATGTTTACATCGTGCACCTGAGCTGCGGCGAAGCGCTCCGCGAGGCCATTCGGGGGTCGGCGCGCGGCGTCCGCGTCTGGGTCGAAACGCTCATCCAGTTTCTGCTCCTCGATCGCACCGACGCGGAGAAGCCAAATTTCGAAGGGGCGAAAGCCGTCATGTCGCCGCCGTTGCGCGAGAAGCGTAACCAGGATGCACTCTGGAACGCGTTGCGCCAGGGAATCGTGTCGACGCTTGCGACCGATCACGCGCCCTTCGATTTCGCGACACAGAAAATCATGGGACGCGATGACTTTACCAAGATTCCCAACGGCATTCCCTCGCTCGAAGACCGGATCAACCTCTACTACACTCGTGGCGTCAAAGGCGGGTGGATCGATCTCCACCAATTCGTCGCGACCGCGAGCACGAATGCGGCAAAGATTTTCGGCCTCTTCCCGCGCAAAGGCACGATCCAGTTAGGGGCTGACGCCGACCTCGTTGTCTATGATCCCGATTACCGCGGCAAGATTTCCGCCACGACGCACCAGATGAATCTCGATTACAACTCCTTCGAAGGCTTCCAAATCGGAGGCCGCCCCCACGTCGTGACCGTGCGGGGCAAAGTCGCGGCGCGAGACGGCAAGTTCGTTGGCCAGCCGGACCGTGGCAAATTCCTCGCCCGCGAACCGAACCATTTCTGAGCCCGGTGTCGCCTCCCGTTTCTCGCCCGACAGTTGATTCCCTGTCCGCCCTTCTTCCTTGTCATTTATTTTTAATTCTAACCCCAGAGCCCGTGAAGATTCTTGACTTTCATTACGGCAACATTACGCTCCGCGCCAATAACCAGACCCGTTGAGGACGCAATTTTCGTTGCGCCTGCGGGTTATCTACCAACTCAGAGAGTAAGTCTCAAACTATGAAAACATACATGCGGCTAGTGCTAGTGGCATTCGTTTTGCTTGCGTCCAGCACTTGGGCATCGGCCCAAAAGCAACACGCATTCATCTGGAACAGCGGGACCGGCATGACCGATCTCGGTACCCTCGGCGGGGACAACAGTTATGCCCTCGGGATTAACGACAGCGGCCAGGTCGTAGGTTACTCCTACCTGGGCGATAACTTCACGTACCATAGCTTTATCTGGACGGCCGCCGGCGGCATGGTCGACGTCGGCTCCACCCCGGACGGCTTCTATTCCCAGGGCACGGCGATTAATGCCGCCGGAGATATTACCGGTTTTACCATTCTGGGCACCGGCCGCCAGGTTCCCTTCTATCGCTCGCACGACGGCTCCAGTGCCAGCCTCGCCGCGACCCCGGGCGACCAGCGTAACTACGGCTTCGCGATCAACGACTCGAGCCAGGTCACCGGCCAGCGTTACGATGCGGCCGAGATCGTCCACGCCCTCATCTGGCGGCCCCTGACCGGCCGCTTGAGCTATGTCCCGCCCTTGGCCGGCGCGGCGCATACCGTTGGCACCGGCATTAACAACCTCGGCCACATCACCGGCACCGCCAGCATCCCATCCAACAACGGGATTTTCCACGCCATGTATTGGAGCAGTCAACGCGGCACGATCGATATCGGTTCGGTCGCCGGGCAAACCTACACCGCGGGACAGTCGATCAACGAAAGCGACGAGATCGCCGGGTTCGGCGGCAACGCCCAAGTCGCCTTCTACTGGTCGCGCGGCACCCACATGATCCTCCTCCAGACCCTCGGCGGCACGCAGAGCGCCGCCTTCAGCATCAACCAAGGGAGCGCGATCGCCGGTTACTCTTCCACTTCGGGCGGAGCGATCCATGCCGCCCTCTGGCCGAATAAAAGCAGTGCGCCCGAGGATCTCGGCACACTCCCCGGCGGCAGCAACAGCTACGGCCGCGGAGTTAATAACTCCGGCCAGGTCGTAGGCTACGCCGACGCGCTCTAGCCAGCACACGCCAGGGCGGTCCGATTCAGTTCGCGACCGATTCCAGTCCATCTGCCTTGCCTGGAGTTATTGGTTCGAAGACGGACGTGACGGCGCACCTCCCTCCAGGCAGCAGACGATGCGGTGCGGGGAAGGTATTCGCTGGTCCTCTTCCCAAGAACCAGTAACGAATAACGATTAACCGAATTCGGTTCCCATTTGTGATCGGGGTGGCGACGATGGTATGTTCGGGCGATGCAATTGACTCGAACAGCTTTTGGAATGTGGGGTGGCGGGCGGTTCGTGCACTTCGGGGAACCGATTCCCGATGAGCGTTTCATCGATCTCATCCATCTCGCCTACGAGAAAGGGATCCGGACGTTTTTCACCGCCGATGTCTACGGCGCGGGCGAGGCCGACTCGCTCCTCGGCCGCGCGCTCGACGGCATCGCGCGCGACAGTTATTGCCTCGTCGGCGCGGTCGGGCACGATTTCTACGAGGGGCAGCGCGACGGAGCGAAGGGATTTCCGCGTTTCACGAGTGAGACGCTGCGCAAGCCGGCAGACTACGCGAGCTACCTGCGCTCGGCGACCGAGAAATCGCTCGCGCGCTGCCGGGCCGATCGGTTCGATCTTCTCCTCCTCCACAATCCCGACACGATCGGCTACACGAGCGACGCGGTTTGGAAAGGGATGGAGAAACTAAAGGAGGTCGGCCTAACGAGCCAGCTGGGGGTCGCGCCCGGACCGGCGAACGGGTTTACACT
>DASXDC010000099.1:0-14458 GCA_036490855.1 Chthoniobacterales bacterium | reverse complement strand
CCGCCGAGCGCGGGTCGTGAAAGAGGATCACCGGCCGGGCTGACGCAGGAGATGGCGGTAGTGCTCCCAATAGGCCCAGACGAGAATGAGGGTGAGAACGGCGACGCCGATGGCGAGCGGAAGTCCTTGCGGCGCCATCGTGGCGTGGAAGAGGACGATGTTGAAGACAACCGGGCAAAGGATTGTTAGGCCGATGACCGGCAGAAGATTAAAGAGGAGGAGAAAGCCTCCTACGATCTGGCAAAGAAAGACCACCTGGATGAAACCGGTACTGGAAACGGCCGCAAAGAATTGACCCGCCGGACTGTCGGGTGCGGGTAGCGGCCCCATCGGGATGAAATGGAAAAAGCCGTTCAAGCCGAAAACCACGAAAATCAGCCCGAGAAGCGTGCGCACGATAATGGTGACAATTTTCACAAGCGCAAGCTGACTGGTGCGGTCGCAAAAACAAAGCCAAAATACGGATCCGATTCGTGGCGCGATCGGGGCGGGAAATAACCGCCTTCTCTGAAGCCCGACCGAAAGTAATCGTTGCCAAGATTCGCGATCGAAAAATGCGGCCGCTATTTCCCGATGAGAATGAAAATGCCGGCGATGATCGCCAAGATCGGCAGGAGAAACCCGGCTCCCAGGCCGGTGAGGCCGACGATGCCGACGACGATCAGATAAATTGCGAGCAGGAGCATGCCGATGTTTTTTGTGAAGTTCATGAAGGGATGCTGCGGACCGCCGTGGCGTGATGCACGCAAAATCGTTAGTCGATCGGACTCGCGCCGGTCGTAATGCTGCTTCTGCCTAACGAATTTTCCGGCAGGGGCAATCACTGTCACGATCAGCATCCGGTGAGGCGCAAGGAGTCGTCCGTCGCGACCGACGTTGACAGTCGTTCAGAATTGTCATTACAATCGCGCGGTGCGGCAAACCACCAGGCCAACTTCTATCGCAGTCGTGGCGTGCTTTCGGTGCGCCTGAAGCGTGTCATGGATAGATGTATAAATCCCCGACTAGTGAAGCTGAGTAAGATCGAAGCCGCCCGGCGTCAGATTGAGTCGGCGATTTGGCTTTGGTTCGTCGATGATGACATGGTTTCGGTGCAAACGCTGGCCGCCGCCGCGCATCGTACCCTCGCCGATCTGGCCGATCTCTGGGGCGCTTCCGCGTGGCCCTCAACCGCCGCCTATATCCCGAAACAGCCGCCGCGCCGGCGCGAGCCGGCCGATGACGCCATCACTTTTTTCAAGGATGCCAAGGACGACGAAACCTACGCCGTGAGCGAGCAATGGACTGAGCTCTGCCTTTTCGACGCCGTCATGGCCTATAGTAACCTCGCGCACGATCGCTGTGGGAGCGCGCTGATGTCGACTTTTGTCGTGCGTTTCGGAGTCCAGCGACAGGAGCTATTCGTTCCGGACGCCTTCTCGCTGCTCGAGAAAAAGGTCAGCAAGACATTCAATCTCGAGCGGTTGGAGCGGCTCTCGAAGCTGGAATTTCTGAAGGAATTCCTCGGCTTTCTCGGTCGGCCCGCGTAGGAGCCGGCGAGTCGGTGAGCCACGTTCCCTCCTCCGAGAAGAGACAATCCAGCACGCATATACTTTCGTATGATTGACATGCAGACGACTCGCAACCGAGCGCGCGCCGAGCGCGGGCCTTTCCTTGACGCTCCGTCTCTCGCCGGTAGAATCGCCGACCGCGTCTCCCCGCGGCTGACGGCCCCGGGCCGATAGAGGAAATAACGCGATGGACTTTGCCTGGTCGGATCAACAAAGAGAGCTGCTTGACGCCGTCAGCCGTTTCGCGCGCGAACAGCTCGATTACGAGGTTATCGAAAACGATCGCCAAGCCATCTTCAATCATGAGGCGTGGAAAAAATGCGGGGAATTCGGCATCCAGGGTTTGCTCGTGCCGGCCGAATATGGCGGCCTGGGCCAGGATCCCCTAACGACCGTCGCCGTTCTTGAGCGTCTCGGCTATGCCTGCAAGGATAATGGCCTGCTCTTCTCGATCAACGCCCACATGTGGACCGCGGTCACACCGCTCGTCTATAATGGAACTGAGGCACAGAAGAAAAAATTCCTGCCCGGTCTCTGCAACGGCGATCTGATCGGCGGCAATGCCATGAGCGAGCCGAACAGCGGCTCCGACGCCTTTAGCCTCGGCACGACGGCGACGAAGCAGGGCGACAAGTACGTTCTTAACGGCAGTAAAATTTTCGTGACCAACGGTCCGGTCGCCGACGTGCTCGTCGTCTTCGCGAATGTCGATAAAGCGCGTGGGCAAGACGGCATCACCGCCTTTCTGGTTGAGAAGGGAATGGCCGGCTTCGACCCGTCGCACAAGATTGAGAAAATGGGCGTGCGCACTTCGCCGATGGCGGAGGTCTTCTTCGAGAACTGTGAAGTGCCGGCTGAAAATCTCCTCGGCAAGGAAGGCGGCGGCGCTTTTCTCTTTACCCGTTCGATGACATGGGAGCGCGGCTGTATTCTGGCCAGCGCGGTCGGCGCCATGCAGCGCCTGCTCGAGAAATGTATTCGCTATGCGAACGAGCGTAAGCAGGGCGGACAATCGATCGGCAAATACCAACTCGTGGCGAGCAAGATCGTCGACATGAAATTGCGCGTCGAGAGCGCGCGTCACATGCTTTACCATTACGGGTGGGTTGCCGGCCATCGCAAAGCCGTCTATCTCGAAGCCGCCATGACCAAACTCCATCTCGCCGACGCCTGGATGAAATGCGCCGAGGACGCAATCCAGATCCACGGCGGCTACGGCTACATGACGGAATACGAAGTCGAACGCGAACTGCGAGACGCGATCGGCGCCAAGCTCTATTCCGGCACGAGCGAAATTCAGCGCAACATCATCGCTTCGCTCATCGGCTTGTGACGCAGCCGGTCACGAAAATTCTCGTTCCGTTCAAGAGCGTTCCCGATCCTTATGAGGCGGCGGGGCCGGACGGGAGTGGGTCGGGCGCGAAGTCCGTCATCAATCCTTTCGATGAAATCGCGATTGAGGAAGCATTGCGCATCCGCGAGCGGGGGGAAGCAAGTGAGATCGTGGGCCTAACGATTGGCGCTCCGGCCGTCGACGAACAAATCCGCGCCGCGTTGGCGATGGGTGTTGATCGCGCAATTCGGATCGACGATGCCCGCGCCCTCGATCCCTACGCGGTCGCGCGCATCCTTCGCGCGGCGGTGGAAAAGGAATCGCCGCAGTTCGTGATCATAGGGAAGCAGGCGGTGGACGACGATTCGAATCAGGTCGGGCAGATGCTCGCGGGATTGTTAGGCTGGCCACAGGCTACCTTTGTTTCCAAGCTTGAATTTCTCGACAACCGGACCCGCGCCCGCTGCGCGCGCGAGACGGATGCCGGCCTGGAAGTGATCGAAATCAATCTTCCCGCCGTTATCACGAGCGACCTGCGCCTGAACGAGCCGCGCTACGTTTCGCTGCCCGCCCTGATGAAAGCGCGCAAGAAACCGATCGAAGTTCTGACCTGCGAGCAGCTCGGAGTGAAGGTCGATCCCCTAACGACTACGATTGCCACCGCTCGTCCGGCGAAACGCGCTGCCGGCACTCGGGTCGAATCGGTCGAGGAACTGGTGATCAAATTGAAGCAGGAGGCGAAAGTCGTTTGATGACTGCGAAGACGCTTATTCTCCTCGAGCATGATCGGCGGCAGGTGAAGCGACCATCGCTCCACGCGATCGACGCCGCGCGCCAGCTCGGTGGCGATTTCGCGCTCCTCTTGCTCGGTGAAGGACTGGAGGAGATGGCGAAATCGGTTGCGACCTGCGGCGCCTCCGCGGTGCTGATGGCAGACGATGCGGCTCTGGCCGAACCGCTGGCCGATCGTTATGCGACGGTAATCGCAGATGCTTTTCGCAAAATCGAAGCGACTACTCTGCTCGGCACCTCGTCCACTTTCAGCAAAGACGTTCTGCCGCGCGCGGCTGCCTTGCTCGATGCGCCGATGCTGACGGATGTCCTTGCGATCGAAGAACAGAACGGCGCCATCGCCTACCGGCGTCCGATCAACGCCGGCAGCATGCTCGCCACCGTCCAGCTCGCCGGTCAGCGTCGTGTGCTCAGCGTGCGCGCCTCCGCCTTCGAAGCCCCCTCGGCTGACGCTCCGGCCTGTCCGATCGAGAGTCTGCCGATCGATGCCACGTCGTTGCCTAACGGAATGCAACTCGTTTCCCGCGAAGAACGAATCTCTGATCGCCCCGACCTGATCGAAGCGCGCGTCGTCATCGGCGGGGGGCGTCCGCTGAAAGACAAGGAGACTTTCGATCGCCTGGTGGGTGGCCTGGCCGATGTTCTCGGCGCGGCGATTGGCGCGACCCGCGCCGCGGTCGATACCGGCCTCGCGCCTAACGACTATCAGATCGGACAGACCGGCAAGGTGATTGCGCCCGAGCTCTACATCGCACTCGGCATTTCCGGGGCGATCCAGCACCTGGCCGGCATCAAGGATTCGCGCGTCATCGTCGCGATCAACAAAGATCCTGACGCGCCAATCTTCCAAATGGCGACCTACGGGTTGGTGGGCGATCTGCACCAGATCGTGCCGCAACTGATCGAGGCGTTAGGCCGCGAATAACCTGGCCGGCTTTAGCTCGGGATTCAGGAGCGAGTTGGTCGCAAACATGCTCTCTTTCTCCGCAATGATGGCGCTGAACGTCAACACCACGACGCGCGAAGTCTTCGTCAATATCGCGCCCTGGATGCGGCTGGTTTTTTTCGCCATGACCGCGGCCAGCACGCTCGTGCTCGCGTGGCAGCTCAACAGGCGCCGGCGGCTCTGGCGCATCGGCGCGCGGCCCGGCTTCGAGCGCGACTGGCGCGTCTGGTGGCGTCGCCTAACGATCTACGCGGCGGCGCAAAAGCGGGTACACAAAAAATCGCTCGGCGCGCTCCTGCATCTGCTCCTCTTTAGCGGGTTCATTGTTCTGTTCATCGGCACCACTCTGCTCGCGATCGCCTCCGACGGGCCCTACTACTTTCACCACGGCTGGTATTACCTGATCTACGAACTGACGATGGACGTTTTCGGGGTTGCTTTTTGCCTCGGCTGCCTCCTCGCGATGTATCGCCGCGCGTTCGTTAGGAAGCCGAGCCTCGGGCATAACTGGCGCGACTGGTGGCTCCTCAGCGTGCTGCTTGCGATCGGTCTCACCGGCTTTCTGGTTGAGGCCTTGCGCCTCCATTTTACTCAGGTGCAACCATGGCTGGCGCATTGGTCGAGCGTCGGCTGGCTGATCGAGCTGACGCTCCTGCGCGGGCTCGATCTGCACACCGCGCAAACCCTGCACCTCGCCACCTGGTGGGCGCACGCCATCCTCGTCACCGCCTTCTACGTTACCATCCCGGTCGATCGGTTTCTCCATGTCCTGACCGGTCCGCTCAACATCGCGACCCGGCCCGAGCGACCGATGGGCGCGCTCGTTCCCCTAACGATGGAGGAAGTGGAGCAAAGCGGACGGACCGGGGTGGGCGAGCTGCGCGATTTCACCCAGTCGCAACTGCTCAGCCTCGATGCCTGCATGGAATGCGGCCGCTGCGAAGATGCCTGTCCCGCGACCGCTTCCGGCAAGCCGCTTTCGCCCAAGAAAGTGGTGACCGATCTGCGCGGTTTAATGTCGTTAGGCGGAGGAAATGTTCACGGCACGATCCGCGACGAGACGCTCTGGTCCTGCACCATGTGCCAGGCTTGCGTCCAGGAATGTCCGGTCCTGATCGGGCAGGTCGATCTCATCAGCGACATGCGGCGCGACTTGATTGGCGAAGGCAAACTTTCCGGTCCGCCCGCCCGTGCTCTGCAGCAGATCGGTAACCGGGCAAATCCCTATGGACGCCCGAATGCCGATCGGCTCGCCTGGGCGGAAGGCGTTAATGTGCCGACCGTCGAATCGAATCCGAATTTTGAATACCTCTTCTGGGTTGGCTGCGCTGCTTCCTTCGATCCGCGCGCGCAAAAAGTGGCACGCGCCACGGCGCAGTTACTCAACAAAGCAGGGGTGAATTTCGCCGTCCTCGGCAAGGAAGAAACCTGCACCGGCGATCCGGCGCGACGAATCGGCGACGAGTTTCTTTTTCAGGAGCGCGCGCAGACGAATGTCGAGACGTTAGGCCGGCGACAGGTGAAAAAGATCGTCACGCCCTGCCCGCATTGTCACAACACGCTGAAGAATGAATACCCGCAGTTTGGTGGACGATACGAAGTGCAGCATCACTCCACCCTCCTCGCGGAATTGATCGCGGCTGGTCGCCTAACGAACGGAGTGGAGGAGAACGAAAGCAATCCCATCACCCTGCACGATCCGTGTTATCTCGCGCGGGTGAACGGCGAAGTGGAGGCGACCCGAGCGGTAATCGGCGCAGAACAGGACGACCAGTATCGCGAGATGCCGCGCTGCGGGAAGAAAACCTTCTGCTGCGGTGCGGGAGGCGGGCGGATGTGGTTCGACGAGCCGCCGGAGGAACGCGTTTCAAATCTGCGAGCGCAGGAAGCCGTCGCGACCGGCGCGCAAACGCTCGCCACCGCCTGCCCGTTTTGTCTCAACATGATGACCGACGGCGTCGCGGGAACGGCGGGCGGCGAAAACGTCAACGTGCTCGATATCGCCGAGCTGCTCCTCAGCCGGCAAAAGGCGGAAGCAGCCGGCACGACTTCCTGAGTGCTCGGCCGAAAGGTGACAAAATCCGGCGCGCTGGACGCGTTCGAGGCAGTCGCGCCTAACAATAACCGTCGCGCTCCGCCTGTTTCCTTCGGCTGCGGAAGCCAGCTCAGAAGATGCCGCCTTGTGCCGCGATCGCGCGTCAGGGAAGAATTGAATTCGCCGGATAGACAACGCCGTTCCTGACCACGCTCTCGATATCGGAGGCATGCGCGATGTCGTCGAGCGGATTGGAATTAAGAATGACGAGATCGGCGAAATGACCGGGTGCGATCACGCCGATCTTCGTGCCCGTCGGACCGCCGAAGGCTTTTGCCGCCGTGGCGGTCGCGCTCCGCAGGATTTGCTCGTTCGTTAGGCCGGCTTTTCGCATTAGCTGAAATTCGCGATAGAGCGCCGGGCCGTGGATCGTACCTATATTTCCCGCGTCGGTCCCGGCCGCGATCGGAATGCCTGCATCCTCCAGCGTCTTCAGGTTCCTGAAAGCGATATCATAGGTCGCGCGAATCCGTTCGAGCACATCCTCCGGTTCGTCGCGCGCTTTCGTGATGCGGGCCGGCACTTTCTCCGGCGGCAACCGGGTGACGTCGAGCGTCGCGATCACCTCGGGATTTCCCCAGGCTTTTTCTTCCGGCGTCAGGACGAGTTTGTTGGCAAAGGTGCGCCCGTAGCGTTCGAAGACGACCAGCGTCGGGGTCAGCATCGTGCCGTGCTCCTTCAACAGCCTAACGAATGCATCGTCGATCGGTTTATCCGTCACGCTGTGGACGAGGAGGTCGGCCCCTTCCTCGGCCGCGGCTCGCGCCGCCTCCAGCTCGGTCGCGTGGACTGCGACACGCAAATGATGGGCGTGGCTCTCCGCGACGACTGCCTTTACGACCGGACGAAAGACCGAGGCGCGCTCGACGTCGCTCTTTTTCGGACCGGGCAATGAAGAGGCGGAGGGAACGATGTACCAGATTTTGATGTAGTCGGGTTTCTCAGCGGCGAGCTTACGGACGAAGGCGCGGCCTTCTTCTGGTGTGTCGATTTTCACGATTGGTGGATCGCCAAGATCGAGTTGCGGTCGAGCGACGCTCGAGATAAGCGGGCCGGCGACTGCGACCCGCGGCGCTTTGGCGGTCGCGTTAGCGATCTTGCGGACCTCGAAGTTCCACATCGGACCGCCGACATCGACGACACTTGTAATTCCGCTCCGCAGATAACGAGCGAAGGTGTCGTCGAGGTGCGACTTGATCCAAGCCAGTTCTTCCCCGTAGGGGCGGACGCTGGTGAGATCGACGACGTCGGGGCGGGTGAAGAGGTCGCCGGATTGGAAAAAGTGAACATGGGTGTCGATGTAGCCCGGGAGAATGAACTTGCCGCGGCAGTCGATCCGGCGCGCGCTTTCCGGAATTTTGACGTCGTTAGGCGCGCCGACGGCGGCGATCTCGTTCCCCTCGATGAAAATCGTCGCCCCCGGCAGCACCTGGCCGTCGCCCGGATTGATGACGGTCGCGCCGGTGAGCGCGATCGTCTCACACCGTGCATTCGTTAGGGCAAGCAGACCCGACAGTATCAGGATCGCTCCGGCGCGAACGTTCATCCCTGGCAGTAATCTTTGCATGCCAAACGAATAGCTGAATTTGCCGATGCCGGGCAATCCGCAATCCCAGTCGTGAAGGCTGAGGCGAACCGGTGAATCGAGCGACAGAGCGCCGGAACCAACAGGTCGTTAGGCTAAGGCAGGAGATCGGGGCGATTCGCCCGCGTCCGCCGCTCCGCTTCGCGCCGCCGCCAGGCCGCAATCTCGGCGTGGTGGCCGGAGAGCAGGATATCGGGCACTTTCCAGCCGCGAAAGTCAGCCGGTCGGGTGTATTGCGGCGCCTCCAGCAAGCTGCTGCTGAAGCTGTCCTCGGCTGCCGATTGTTCGTCGCCCAGGACACCGGGAAGTAGCCTAACGATCGCATCGACGAAGACCACGGCAGCGATCGCGCCATTGGTCAGGACATAATCGCCAATCGAGATCTCATGATCGACGAGCTGCTCGACCACGCGGTGATCGATCCCTTCGTAGTGCCCGCAGAGGATGATGAGATGACGACTTCTGGAAAATTCCCGCGCCATCGATTGCGCAAATCGCCGCCCCTGCGGTGTCATGAGCACGACCATGCTTCCTTCGCTGCGGAGTGATTCGACCGCGGCAAAGATCGGCTCCGGTTTCATCACCATCCCCTGGCCGCCGCCGAAGGGCGCGTCGTCTACGACGTGATGGCGATCGTGCGTCCAGCTGCGCAGGTCGTGCACCTGTAGCTGGAGCGTGCCCGTCTCCTGTGCCCGGCCCATGATACTTTCGCCTAACGGCACCCGGCAGACCTCGGGGAAGAGGGTGATGATGTCGACGCGCATTCGTTAGTCCCCGTCGTCCTCTTCCGGCACCGCCGGTGCCGGTTCGTTCCGGAATTCTCGATGTCGAATCTTGCCCCCGGCGTGCGCGATATAGCCGCCGACGCCGAGAACGGCGCAGGCGCAAAGGAGCGTGATGATGCTCAGGGCAGTCCCTGTTTTGGGCCACTTCACCGGAACAAGAATCGCAACCGCGGCGATCGCGGCCAGGACGTAAAAGGACCAGACGAGCTGATGGACACGATGTGCGTGCACCTTGAGCCACGCCTGCCCCTGGTCATCCGACATCGAGAGCACGCGATCGTAACCGGCTTCTCCGTAATGTGCGGTCGGCCACGCGACCAGGCCGCTCAGCATAACGAGCGCGAGGGTCGCGATCTGCGCGCTGCGGCTGCGCTGGATGAGCGCGATGACGAGTCCGACGATGCCGATCGCGAGGCCGTAGACCGGCAGCGGGTTAATCAGAACGTGGATGTATTCCGGCTGACTGAAATCCTGGCTAAGCGATCCGAGCATGAGATACGGCGTAGTGGAGTGCCGGAGCCACATTACTCCATCACTCCATCACTCCACCAGTCCACCAGTCCACCAGTCCAATTAGTCCACGCGCTTCGCTTCGCGAATCGGCGCGTACTTCTTCCAATCGTAAGCCACGAAATGCCACCACTCAGTCCGCATCCCGTAAAATCCGCCGTGGCGCATGGCGGCCTGCAAGAGCTTGAGGTGCCGCTCGACTGCCGGATCATCTCCGTGATAATGCAGCCGGGCTGCGGGAGTGAATTCATCGAAGCCGCTCGGCATTGCCACTTCCCGTCCGTCCTTGTCGACGAGCGTGGCATCGACCGCCACGCCCCAGGTGTGGAGTGAACCGTTGCCCGTCAACGGATCGGCAACAAACGAACCGTCATGCGTTTTTCCCCAGAGTTCCATCTGGGCGGCGAGAGGCCGGTAGGCATCCCAAATTTTGAGCCCGTAGCCGCGCTGGCGGAGGAATTGTTGCGCCTTGGCCAAACGTCCGGCAGTTGTTGGCCTAACGAGTGCGGGTATGTCAGCCGGATAGAGCGCATGGCCGGTGACGTTTGCCGCCGTCGCGTACCGCAGCTCGACGACGATGGTCGGATCGACGGACTTAATGTCGATCAGGTTGTCATAGCGGGTTCCCGCTGTCGCGCCCCGAAAGGCGGCCAGGAGGAGGAGGAGAAGGAAAGTAAAACGCCTCACAGCCTACGCACCTGCGGCGGGCTGGACTTTGGCAAGTCGCTGCAGGATAAGCCGGGCCGCGCCTTCCGGAATCTCGAAGTGCAAGTCGAGGGTCTCATCTTTCTGTTCCACCTTCGGCGCCTCGGTTGTCAGAACAAAATCCGAACCGGGCAGCGTGAGCCAGCGGGCGGTTTCGTTTTGCAGGCTGGCCGCCAGTGCCTTCGCTTTGGCCGCATCCTTCGCCTTCACGAAAAGGTGTCCTTTCGCCGGAAGAGCAAGATTCATTTCGAAGCCAAGTAGATCTGCCACCTGCAAAAGTTCAGTAGAAAAAAGCGGGCCGAAGAAAGTCGCGAGGTCGTTAGGCGAGCGCGATACGAACCGGATTGCATTATCAGGACCGAGTGCCTGAAAGCGTTCGAGGAGCGGACTTTCGACTTTCAAGTCGGGCTCGGTTCCGAGCCGCACCTGCACCAGTTGATCGACCGCGGCTAACGAACCGACGGCGAGAGTGCGCGGCCCGACCCGTGCCACAGTCACCTCTGGGCCCTGCCAGACGACAAGCCCGGCGACAGTGCTTTTCGTGAAACGATCGTTTTGGGTAATGGCGCGAAGGATCGGAGCGAGATCGACGCGCGCTTCCACCAGATCGTATTCCCGCTCGCCGTTGCTCTCGTCGAGAGTGAGGGCGCGCGTCGCCCGTCGGCCTTCCTGAGCGAGATTGAGGACCGGCGTCCGTGCGGCGGGGCCGAGCAAGCCGGCGGCGATTTTCTGCCAGGATTCCGGTTGATCTTTCCGCCAGTGTTTCGTTAGGGCGCCGTTGTTCAATTGCTCGAGATCGACGGAAAGGATGGCGAGCGTTTCCTGCGGCAGCCATTCGCGCTTGGTCGGCGATTGCGAGATGAGCGGCAGGATAATGGCGAGGAGAGCGAGGAGCGAAAAGAGGGTGAAGTAAAATTTTCGCAGTTCCTGTTTGTCAATTTGACCGGAGAGAGTGGCCAGTTCCTTCTTGTGCTCGGCGTGGCGATCGACGGAGGCGCGACGCTGCTGCACCTCGGTCAGAAGGTGGGGCGCGGTCGGCGGCGCGATCCCACGCGAAGCGAGATGACGGCCGATGTTCAGGTAGGCAGGATTCTTCTTTTCCTCGACCGTCTGGTGCTGTTGGCGGGCCTGGCGAACCTCCTCCTGCTGCGCGCGGGCGCTCTCGTTTAGAGCGCGATCGCGCGCTTCGAATTCGCCGCGAATCCGGGCGATATTTTTCTCGGCTTGTGTGACGAGCGCTTCCTCGGCAGCCAGCTTCTCGCGCGCGGAACGAGCGGCCTCCGCGCTTCCGAGCCGCGCCTGTTCCATCTGCGTTTTCTCGCGCGGAAGTTGCGCTCGCTGCGCGCTGAGGCGGTCCATTTGCGTCTGCAGATCGGCTGGCGGCGGTTCGATCGACTGCAAGGCGGAAACTTTCTTTAGCAGGTCGCGATCAGCCGCGTCGTTTTCCTGGAGGCGGCGATCGACGGTCGCAAGTTCCTTTTCGCAGCGATCGGAAGCGGCTTTGGCATCGTTACGACGCTCGACCAGTGGGCGTTTTTCGTCTTCGAGCCTGGCGAGCGCGGCGGCTTGTTCTCTGGAATTTTCCTGGCGCTGCGCGTCGATTTGCCTGAGCGCTTCCTCGATTTTCGCAATCCGAACGGAGACTTCTTTCTGTTCCTGTTCGAGCTTTTTTAGCGCGACGATTTCATTGCGCACCTCGGGAAATTTGGCCGCTTCGGTCGTGCCTTCGCGACCCAGCGCGATTTCAGATTTTTGCAGGAGGCGCTTCTCGTGTTTGAGCGCCATGCGCGTCCGCTGCCGTCGCACTTTCAGCGTCAGCTCGCGCAGTCCGGTGGAAATGAAGCTCACGCGATAATAATCCGGCGGCCGTTACTCTTCTGCGCTGCCTAACTTTGCCAGGACGCTGAAATCTTCCAGGGTCGTGATGTCGCCGGTGACCGTCTTGCCGCTGGCGATTTCCTTCAGTAAGCGGCGCATAATTTTTCCACTGCGCGTTTTCGGCAAGGCTTCCGCGAAGCGGACCTCGTCCGGCTTCGCGATCGCGCCGATGTGATGGCCGACGTGCCGACGCAATTCCTCCTTCAGGCTCGGAGTCGGTCGCACGCCACTCTTGAGGGTGACGAAAACGACCACGCCCTGGCCCTTCAATTCATCGGGACGACCGACCGCGGCGGCTTCCGCGACCTGCGCGTGACTAACGAGTGCGCTCTCGATCTCGGAGGTGCCGAGGCGATGCCCGGCGACGTTCAGGACGTCGTCGATCCGGCCGACGATCCAAAAGTATCCGTCCTTGTCGCGTCGCGCGCCGTCGCCGGTGAAGTAGCTGCCTCCGTACTCGCTCCAGTACTGTTTTTTGTAGCGGGGCTTGTCACCGTAGATGCTGCGCAACATGGAGGGCCACGGCCGCCTAACGATTAATTTCCCGCCGACATCGGCTGGCACTTCCTTTCCTTCGGAATCTACGACGGCCGGATCGACCCCGAAGAACGGAAGCGTCGCGCTCCCGGGCTTGGTTGGAATTGCGCCGGGCAGCGGCGTGATCATGATTCCTCCCGTCTCTGTCTGCCACCAGGTATCAACAATCGGACAACGGCCGCCGCCGATCGTCTTGTGATACCAGATCCAGGCCTCGGGATTGATTGGCTCGCCGACTGTGCCTAACAATCGCAAGGAGGAGAGGTCGTGCTTTTTCACCCACTGATCGCCCCAGCGAATGAAGGCCCGGATCGCCGTCGGCGCCGTATAGAGGATGCTGACCGCGTATTCCTCGATGATCCGCCAGAAACGATCCGGCTCCGGCCAATTCGGAGCGCCTTCATACATCAAAGTCGTGGCGCCGACCGCGAGTGGTCCGTAGACGACGTAGCTGTGTCCGGTGACCCAGCCGACGTCGGCGGTGCACCAGTAAATGGCGTCTTCGCGGAGGTCGAACACGTACTTCGTCGTCGCGTAAATCCCAACCAGGTAGCCGCCCGTCGTGTGCAAAATGCCCTTCGGTTTCCCGGTCGAGCCGCTGGTGTAGAGGATGTAAAGCGGATGTTCGCTCTCGAGCGCGACCGGCGGGCAATGCGCATCGACATATTCCAATTCGCGATGCCACCAGACGTCGCGGCCTTCCTCGATATGGATCTCGTTGCCCGCGCGCCGGAAAACAATCACGCGCTTGATCGTTGTCTTTCCCTTGAGGGCTTCGTCGACATTTTGCTTGAGTGGAACGATGGCGCCGCGGCGATAACTTCCGTCAGCCGTGATGACCGCAATCGCGCCGCAATCGTCGATCCGATCGCGGATGCTATCGGCGCTGAAGCCTCCGAAGACGACGGAATGAATCGCGCCGATTCGCGCGCAGGCCAGCATCGCGATGGCCGCTTCCGGAATTGTCGGCAGATAGATAATGACGCGATCGCCTTTGCGAATTTTGTTTCGCTTCAGGACATTTGCGAAACGGCAGACCTCGCGATGCAGTTGCTGATACGTGAGGATGCGTTTCTCGCCCGGCTCGCCTTCCCAGATGAGCGCCGCCTTGTTACGCCGCGGACCTTGCAGATGCCGGTCGAGACAGTTCTCGGAGAGGTTGAGTTTCCCGCCGACGAACCATTTCGCGAAAGGCGCTTTCCACTGCAGAACTTTTTCCCAAGGCTTTTGCCAGCTCAGCTCCCGCGCTTCGCGCGCCCAGAATTTATCGGGATGGCGGATCGATTCTCGATGCATCCGTCGATATTGCGCCAGGCTGGCGACACGGGCGTTCTTCGCGAATTCGCGAGGCGGTTTGAAGACGCGGGTTTCTTTGAGGTGCGACTCGATATTTTCTTCCATGCGGGCAATCGGACGCTAACAAGCAAGCCGCGCAATGGAAAGTTCCCAATCTCGCCTCGGACTTCTGATAACGCCCCGGCCGGACCTTGCGCGACGCCGCCCCGGTTTTGCGTTTGAGTTCTGCATCTCTCCACCGGACTTTGGCCGATGAGCGATCATGTTTACAAAATGGTGGAGCTGGTGGGTTCGTCGCAGGCGGGGATCGAGGACGCTGTGCAAAATGCCGTTGCCCGCGCCAGCAAAACCGTCCGCAACATGCGGTGGTTTGAAGTGACCGAGATGCGCGGTCACATCGAGGAGAATAAAATCAATCACTGGCAGGTGACGGTGAAGATCGGCTT
>DASXDC010000098.1:0-11920 GCA_036490855.1 Chthoniobacterales bacterium | reverse complement strand
TCACCGGTGGGTGACCCGCCGCTGTCATGATGTCCGCGATCTCGCGGGAAAACGGCAGATCGAGGGAGGTGCGGGCCGGCGGATAACCGGCGCCCCAATCCACTTTCACGATCTTTGGATATTGGAGCCGCATCGCGGTGTCCGGCGTTTCGTGCACGAGAGTGTAACCCTGGGCCGACAAATGCCGCTCGACGAGTGACCGGACCGACGCCGGCGTCTCGTTAGGCACGAGCCGGAAGTCGATCGAAGCGCGGGCTTCGGGCTGGATAGTATTGGAAGCTTTCTCCCCCACGTGACCGGCTTCGATGCCGCGCACATTCAAGGCAGGTTGAAGCAAGAGCTCATTTAAATGTTTCCCGCCGCCTTCGGTTGCGCCGATTTGAAATTCCCGCCGAAGATCCGCCTCCACATCCGGGATTCTCTGCAAAGCGGCACGCTCCGCTTCGGTCGGTGGCTTCACTTCGTCGTAAAAGCCTTCGATCAAAATCCGGCCGTCCTCATCGCGCATCGAATCGATGAGATGCGTCAGCCTAACGATCGGATTAGGTACCCAGTTGCCGTAATGCCCGTCGTGCAATCCCTTAACCGGTCCGTAGACCGTCAGCTCGAGATCGACTACTCCGCGGACCCCGAAGGAAAGTTCCATCTGCCGGCTCTGGTGCACCGGCCCGTCACAGAGCATCCAGGCGTCAGGGCGCAGAAGCTGCGGATATTTCTCGAGATACTGCGCGAGATGCGGAGAACCCGCTTCCTCTTCGCCCTCGAAGACGAAGCGAAGATTGACCGCGGGTTTCAGGCCGCCGGCGCGGAGAGCATCGAGCGCTGCCAGCATGGCGATGATCGGCGCCTTGTCGTCTCCCGCGGAACGCGCGTAGAGCCGCCACTCGGGATCGATCTTCTTCGCCTCCTGCCAGTCGACATCCTGGCCGGTGGCATCGCGCATCGCCGGCTTCCACGGATCGCTTTTCCATTTCGCGGGATCGACCGGCTGGCCATCGTAGTGCGCGTAAAAGGCGATCGTTTTTCTCGCGCCCGGCGCGGCCAGGTCACCGACGACGATGGGCGGAGCTTTGCCTAACGAGAGCAACTGCGCCCGCAGACCGCGCTTCTCCAGCAGCACCCGGATGGCGACGGCGTTGCGCTGAATATCCGGCGCATCACTCGCCAGGTTTGGGATCGCAAGCAGCTCGACAAACTCCCGCAGAATCTCCCGCTCGTGTTCCGTGCGCCACTTTTTCGCCTCTTGCGCGACGGTTGCCGGATCCGCACCCCACGCCGTCGCGCTGAGGAAAATCGCAAGCGCGAGAAGAAGATTCTTCATCCCTGCTTTAGCCGGCTCAGGTAACGCAGAATCAAAAAATCGACGACCGCGAGCAGGACGGCGATCTCGTAGCGGCCGAGCGCGACTGCCGCCCCAAGCGCGCCGGTATTCCAGATACTGGCGGCAGTCGCGCTGCCTTTTACCTGGCCACCCTGTTTTAAGATCGCGCCCGCTCCGATAAAACCAATGCCGGTGATGACTCCCTGGAGCGCGCGCGCCTGCGCTTCCAGATTACCGGCGAAGGCGCTCTGCGCGATCAGCATGAAGCCGCAGCTCGCCATCGCGACGAGTGGAAAGGTGCGCAGCCCCATTACGCGATCGGCGCGTTCGTGATTCCACGCGATCGGCAAGGTGAGGAGGAAAGCGCCGAGGAGCTGGCCGAGCTGCCGGCCGCTATCCGCCCAGCTCCAGTCGATCATCGCCACCATCTGTTTCTTATCGAACTTCGGCGCTCGATCCGTCGACCTTTTTCCACGGCTCGGACCGACCCCCGAGATGTTGGGCGAGAAATTCTTCGATCCGTCCGTAGAAGTCCCGTTGGTTTTCCGGCCGGGCCAAACCGTGTCCCTCGTCTGGATAAACGACGTAGATCAATTTGCGTTTCGCTTTTCGCAACGCGGCGACCATCGCCTCCGTGTTCGCGATCGTCACCCGCGGATCGTTTTTGCCCTGACCAATGAGAAGCGGCGCTCGAATGGCATCGACATGATAAAGCGGCGAGATTTTTCGGTTCCATGCTTCATCGTGATCGACATCGCCTTCGCGGCGCCGCCAGCGCGCGACAATATTCGACCAGTATTTGGGGAAGGTACGGATGCCCGTGGCTTCGTCGGCGGGTCCAAATTCATCCACGCCAGCCGCGAAAAGTTCGGGCCTCATTTCCAGCGCTCGCAAAGTCGCGTAACCTCCCATTGACCCACCCATGGCCGCGATCCGTTTTGGATCAGCGATTCCCTGCTCCACGGCCCAACGCGCTCCATCAAAAACATCTTCCACCATCCCAAGCCCAACCTGAAGGTTGCCGGCATTAAAGAACTTGATGCCGAATCCAGTCGAGCCGCGATAATTCACCTGCAGGACGGCATAACCGCGGTTGGCGAGGAACTGGACTTCGGGATCGTAGCTGTCGTCATCGCGATCCCACGGCCCGCCATGAATCAACATCACGAGCGGGAGATGTTTCGCTTCCATACCTGGAGGAGTCGTTAGGTAGCTGACCAGTTCCAGTCCATCACGCGCCCTAATCACAACCGGCTTTTTCGTCGCGCGTGGAAATCGCAGGATTTCCGGATTGGAATCAAACATCCGGGTCAGCTTTTTCGCCTGCCGATCAAAAGCGTAATAGGAGTCGGGCGCGTCGCTCCGCCGAATCGCAACAATCCATTTCGCATCCGCGCTGTCGCGGCTAACGAGCTCTATGAATCCTGGCACTTCACGATTGATCCTCTCAAAATCCGCTTTCAATTTTGGATCGAGGAAAAACCAGTGCGGCGTTCGGTAATTGAACTCGACTGCTTGCAGCGCGCCGGTCGCGGGATCAGAAATTACGCTCAATTCCACTCCGAGGCGGCTTCCGGAGAAATACTCGACATCGGCCTGGGCATCTTCAGCGACGACGCCGAGCTCGTGACCATCCTGCAAATAGACAGCTACGATCCGGCCCTTGTCGGAATGCAACGCCGAATCGATCAAGAGGCTTTTCCCATCGGGAGCGAAACCGGCGATCAACGATCCATTCACGACCTCCCCGGCGAAGAGCGCCCGTTCGAAAGGCATCACGACAAGATCACGCCACGGCTTATCGACGCCGTCCCGCACCCGAATGATGGTGCGGCCGGTTTTTCCATCGAAAGCAGTCGCTGCGCGAATGACGAAATTGTTGTCGGTCGTCCAGGTCAAAAGATCGCCGGGGTTCGTCGCCTCGAGCGAAATCGCACCCGTCTCGAGATCGACTCGATACATATCGAACGCAGAGCGGTCGCGCAGGTTGAGCGCAACCAGAAGAGATTTCGGGTGTCGCGAGTCGGTCAGGACATTCTGCGCGCGCACCCCCCGAAACGGCGTGAGATCGCGCACGTTGCCACTCGTTAGGTCAACGGAAAAAAGATGGTCGATTTCGTCGCCGTTATTGTCGTGGAGATAGAGGATATGTTTCCCGTCAGCGGCCCACCTGTAATAATGAATGGGATAGTCTGGCTCATTCGTAACCGGATGCGGACCCGCACCGTCGATCGCACTGAGCCAAACGTTGAGTACCCCGTTTTTCTCCGGCGCCAGCCAACTGAGCTGCGAGCCGTCGGGAGAAATTTGCGGATCGGTCCGTTGCGGATTTCCAAAAAGAATTTCGCGCGGGATCAGTCCAGGCAGCTCGGCCTGGGCGCCGACTGCGCTGACCAGCAAGAGAATGGCAAGCGAGAGCATCTTCATTCCTTAGCCTGAGGCAAATGGCGTTATTGGCCCAATGGATTTACGATATGCAGACTATTGATCGCATCAATGAAGCTCGAATCGCTTGATCTCAATCTTCTTCTCGTTCTCGAGGCTCTCGCCAGCGAAAGAAGCGTCACCCGGGCCGCGGCAAAGATCGGGCTCAGCCAACCCGCCCTGAGCAATGCCCTTTCCCGTTTGCGCACGTTATTTCATGACCCGCTCTTCGAACGCACCGGCGGACAAATGCAGCCGACGCCGCGCGCCCGCCAGTTGCTCGTCCCGCTCAGCGAAGCGATCTCGAAATTGCGCGAGGCTTTTGAGACGCAGTCTCCTTTTCGGCCCGAGGCCTCCGAACGCGAGTTCCTCATCGCGACGAATGATTATGTCGATTCGCTGCTCCTGCCGCGCGTTGTGCACCGATTGCTGCGACACGCCCCCTCGGCTGCGATCCGCGCCGTGCGCACAGATTATCTTTTCCTTCCGCCGGTCGAGCGCCTGCAATCCGGCGAACTGGATTTGGCCCTCGGATTTTTTGGCCAAACGCCGCAGCACAATTCCGGTTTGCTGAGCAAGCGTTTGGTGGCCGGGCGATTGGTTTGCATTTTGCGGGCGGCTCACCCACGGGCCGCACGCAAACTCAGCCTGCGCACGTTTGTTGAAATCCCGCACGTCCGCATCATGTATCCGGACACCGAACGCCAAGGAAGCATCGACGCCATTTTGCGCAGTCGCGGGCTGGCGCGCCGAATCGCCGTCACCGTCCCGCACTATCTGGCCATACCGGCGATTGTCGCAGAATCGGACTTGTTAGGCGTGGTGCCCGAGAAGCTCGCTCGCCGAGTAGCGCCCAGACTGCGCTTGAAGATTTTTGATCCGCCAGTCGCCTTGCCCGACATCAGCATCGTCATGGCCTGGCACGAGCGCCTGCAGTTCGACCGTGCCCACACCTGGTTTCGCGAAGCGATCGCGGCTACCTGCGCGAAGCTGACTTCTTCCCCGGCGAGGCATCGACCCTCGCCAGTCGGGAAAGATCGAAAGCCATCCAACCCACGCCGTAAAGCATGAGGAGCGCGCCGAGCGGCACCAGCCAGATGCCGTTTCCCGGATCGCCATCGTAAGTCAAAAAGCCGCCTAACAAAAAGCCACCGGGGAGCAGGATCGCCGCCCAGATCAGAGCGAAGGAGGCAGACGGCCGGAGTCGAAATCCCTCCACTCCGCGAATCGTTAGGCCGGCGGCGATGTTGACGAGAGAAAGCATCGTGCCGTGAAAATGGCCGAGGGTAAACATGAGGCGGCGGACTTCATTCCCGACATCGAGATACCACCCGATCTTGAACCCGTGCATCATCTCGAGCCCTATCCCGACAAAGACGTAGACGGCCAGCGCCCACCAGCCGAAGCGGAGATGTCGGATCGATTGGTTCATGCGGCCGCGCCCGGGGAAGAATATCCACAGAATCGGCCGATTGCACAGATCGTGATCACTTGCCTGGTCCGCCTAACGAGTGCGCGGGTCGCTACTCCGAGAGCACGATCGGTTGGTCATTTCGTTCGCGGCGCAGGCGCTGGAAAACGTCCTCCTGGAAGCGGCCGGCGGAATCGAGCACCGTCTTGGGATCGAAATTCGGAGTGGCGGGCCGTTGTTCGTTCCACCATTTGCCGTAGCCGCGTTTCACCGCCGCCTCCAGCGTTTCCGCGTCCCCGGTGAAGGTGAAATCAAACTTCGCAAATCCGGGCAAGGTCTGAAGAGACTTCCACGCGTCAAAGCGGACTGCGGCATAGGGATCGAGCAGGCTATAAATCAAGAACGGATACATCCATTCCTGCCCGGAAATTTCTTGCGCCGGCTTCCAGCCCATCCCCCAGGCGAGGAGCGCGCGCTGCCCGGCGTCACCTTTCACGAGCCACTGGACCGCGGCCGAGATGTTCCGGTCGTCGTCGGATAAAGCCGGGAGCGGTTGCTGATACCAGGCGTGCAGTTTGTCGGCCGTCCAGCTGAGGGTCTGGTCGAGGTGGCAAAGGTTGCAGGCATTTGGCCGGCCGAAATCGAGGCTCTCGCGAACGTTAGGCGAAGAGACCTCGTGGCTGCGCATGGCATGGAGGAGGCCAAAGGTCGTATGCGGCATGTGGCAGTTGTAACAGCGGCTGCCGGAGGAAGCGGCCTCGTGATGGGTGTGACTCGTTAGGCGCGCCGCCATCTCCTTGTGGCACTGCAGGCAAGCCTGATCCGACTCCATTTTCGGCGCGAGCTGATCGCTTCGCGCCCAGGTCTCGAGCGCGGCCGGGGTTGTTTTTGCCGGGTGCATTTCGTGGCAGGAGATGCAGGAGAAATTGCCGCCCTTGAAACAGGGCGAGGCTTGGAGGCCGTTCGTCTCCCGGCCCGTCACCCGGATCATCCCGTCAGCCCAGAAACGGTTGCGAAAAAAGCCGGGCTCGGTCGCGCGGATAAAATCCTTCTGCGTAGCGTGATCCTTCTCGTTAGGCTGAACTACGAAACGCCCCGCCAGATCCTGCTTCCCGGGGCGGAATTTCCCGCCGTGGCGATTGAACGCAATCTTTTCATTCATGCCGTCGAAAGCCCAGACGCTGTGGCACTGGCCGCAGGTCAGGGCCGATTCCGGGCCTTTCATACGGGCCGCGTTCGCGATCGTGAGGTCGGCGCTTTTCGTTAGGTGAAGCTTCCAGCGCCGGAGCGGATTGCGATTGGCGGCGATGTGCTCGCGCCCTTCGCTGTGACAGGCTTCGCAGGCGATCCCAAACTCCGCCACCTTCGTGTCCCATTTGTTGCCCGCGACGAAATCAGAGACTCCCATCGTGACATGGCAATCCATGCAGGCGCCATTCCACGAGCCGATCGAGTAAGCCTCCTTCGTATCGGGCGGCATGAGAAACGTCTGCGCGACGGGCGCCCATATTTTTTCCCGGACGATGTAGGCGAAAGGAAACTGCTCGAGGGTGCGGCCCTGGCCGGTTTCGGTCCAAAGGATCTGCAAAGTGTGCGACCCGGTCAGGAGCACGACCTGACGCGGCGCGCCGTAATCCTTTTCGCCTAACGAACGGGTTGCGACCGTGATCTGTTCGCCTTGTCTCTCTAGTTTGTACTGCCGGCCGGCGAAGCTCAGCTCCACCTTCTGCGCGTCAGGAATCAGCGTCGCCGCTCTCGCGACTTGCGTCATCGTGCGATGAAAGGAGGTGTGCCAGCTCGCGTAGTTGCCGGGGTGACAGGCGCGGCAGGAATTCGAGGTCACATAATTCGCCTCCGGCGCCATGATTGGGCGGTTGGCGGGAGCAGCGGAAGTACGAGAGCCATTCTCCCAAACGAGAGCGCCCGCCAGCAAGCCGAAGCCGACCGCAAACGCGATCGTCCGCCAGACGGATGTTCTTGCAGAGGGTCCCTCGGCCATCGCGTCCGAACCTGACTGCGCGGAGCGGAAGTTTCAAGATGTTGTCGAGACGGAACACCGGGAATCGGCGCAGCGCTTTTCGTTAGGGGACTTCTGAGTGACAAAAGCATATTGAGCGCGTCACCATGGATCGCGCCATCTCCCCCGACCGCGCCTCCGGGCGCTTTGCCCCGGCCAAGTGACCGCTGGCCTAACGAATGAGAACGCGCGCCTTCCGGCTTTCCCGCAGGCCTGAGTGTGATAACTTCTGGACGATGGCAGATGATCGCTGGCGCGCCGTGAGGTGCGCGAGAGGAAAGTCCGAACACCAGACGGCAGCATGCCACGCAAAAGGCGCGGGCGCGTTTCGCGAAAGCGGAGCGCGACGGAAAGTGTCACAGAAAATAGACGGCCTGACGAGCGGCGCGAGTCGTTCGTTAGGCAAAGGTGAAAAGGCGAGGTAAGAGCTCACCGCTCACGCCGCGAGGCGGGAGGCACGAAAAACCCCATGCGGTGCAAGACAAAACAGGGGAAGGACAGCCGGTCCGCCAAATCCCCGGGTATCGTCGCATCACGCGGCATGGTCGCGGCGGTCTTTGGTCGCCGCGATGGTCCGCGGGCGCTCGGCGCGAGCCGGGTGAGATAAATGATCATCAGCCGGAGAAATCCGGCGACAGAATTCGGCTTATCGCCATCGAAATGAAGGGCGTTCTCGGAGACGGGGGCGCCCTTCCACTTTTTCGTCAGGATGGAGAGGATTTAGATGATGAATTGGATTAGAAAAGGCCGTGCGCGCGAGCATCCCGACCAATCCTGATCATCCGGTGCGAGCATGAATCGCACTCGTCCTCGGCGGCGCGATTGGCGCATCATCGCAGCGTGGCTCACGCTTTGTCTGGTTTGGAGTTCGACCTGGCTCGTGATCAAGATCGGCCTGGAAGACCTGCCTCCGGTTTCCTTCGTCGCGACACGGTTTGTGATCGCGGCTCTGGTGCTCGTCGCGATCTCCATAGGACGCGATCGGTTGCTGCCGCCAAAGCGTTCCGATTACTGGATTTTGGCTGGAACCGGAGTGCTGATGTTCACGCTCAACTACGCGCTTCTCTTTTGGGCGGAGCTGCATGTTTCTTCCGGCCTCGCAGCGGTCATTCAGGCGTCGATCCCGATTTTCGGAATGGTCTTCGCGCACTGGATGCTGCCTGACGAGCCGCTGCGCTGGCAGCGTCTCGCGGGCGCGCTCGTCGCGATTCTTGGCGTGGCGTTTATCTGTGCGCGGCTGCTCAGCTTCAACGGCTGGCTCGCGTTCCTCGGCGGCGTTGGGATCACGATCGGAGCCGCGAGCGCGGCCTTTTCCAATGTCGTCCTGAAAGCGACCAAGATCCGGCTTCCGCCTTCCATGCTCGCCGGCTGGCAGATGATCTTCGGCGTCCTGCCGCTCGTCCTGCTCGGCTTTGTGCTCGATGGGAATCCGCTCCGATTCCACTGGACGGGGCGGGCCCTTTTCTGCCTGCTCTATCTCGCGATCGTGGGCTCGTCGTTCACTTTTGTGCTGCTCTACTGGCTGATGCCGCGGATGTCGGTGACAAACCTGCAAACCATCTCACTCATCACACCACCGGGAGCGATCCTTTTCGGTTGGGCGTTCGGCGGCGAACGCTTGTCGGTCTGGTCATTGTTAGGCACAGCTCTCGTTCTGCTCGGTGTCTGGATGATCTTTCGGCGAATCCAGGAGCCACCGCTCGTGGCCGAGTCCGCGCGCGCTTAGATAATCGGCGGCTTGCGAGCGGATCAGAGGCAATCGTCGAGACAGCGCAGGAGATGCGAAACGGTCTCTTCGGTTTCGTCACCCATGTTGGAGAGACGAAAAGTTTGTCCCTTGAGTTTGCCGTAGCCGCCGTCGATCACGAGATGATGCTTTTCGCGCAGCTCGCGGGCGAGTTTCGCGACGTCGATCCCGCGATTGTTCTGCACGCAGGTGAGGGTGAGCGCGCGGTGGCCTTCGGCGGCGAAGAAATCGAATCCGCGCGCCCGCACCCACTCGTGGACGAGAGCGTTGGTGCGGGCGTGACGTTGGTAGCGATTCGTTAGGCCTTCCGTCGCGATCTCCTCCAGCTTCGATCGGAGAGCGAAGATGTGCCCGATGCTCGGCGTGGTCGGAGTCATGGCGTTCTCCTGCTGTTTTTTGAACTCGAGGAAATCAAAATAGTATCCCCTTCCCTCCACTTCGGCGGCGCGGGCGAAGCCTTTCTCCGAAACGCTGAAAAGCGCGAAGCCGGGCGGCAAGGCGAGCGCCTTTTGGCTGCCGGTGAGGAGGAGGTCGATTCGATAGTCATCCATCGGAATCGGGACGGCGGAAAACGAGGAGACTGCATCGACGACGAGGACGACCTCGGGATATTTCGCCATCGTGCAGCAGATCTCCGGCAACGGATTCATCACCCCGGTCGAGGTTTCGTTGTGAATCAGCGTGACGGTGTCGAATTTTCCGCCGGCCAGTTTCGCGTCGAGTGCGCGCGGATCGATTGCCTCTCCCCATTCCACTTGGAGCGGTTCGGCTTCTTTCCCACAACGACGCGCGACGTCGAGCCACCTGTCGGAAAAGGCTCCGCACATGCAGCAGAGGACGCGTTGCCTAACGAGATTGCGGATCGCGGCTTCCATCACGCCCCAGGCGGAGGAGGTGGCAAGGAAGACCGGCTGCCTGGTTGCGAAGAGCTCCTGGAGGCGCGGATGGACCTCGCGATAAAGATTCTGAAAAGGTTCGCCGCGGTGGCCGATCGTCGGACGCGAAAAAGCCGCCATGGTTTTCTCAGACACCTCGACCGGACCGGGAGTGAAAAGTTTGTCGCGCGGCCGCATCGTCCTTCTGCCTAACGACGGGTCTGGCGCGGGATGAAGCTGATCTCGCCGCTTCGCTCGAGGCGGGCGAGAGCGATCGCGGCGGTGTCGGCGTGGCCGCGCAGGTGCATATCTTCCGCCAAATCCTCCTTCGAGATGCGGTGCGCGCGCATTTTCTCCGCCAACACCCGTCCGTCGCGTAAGAGTTCGTCGGGCCGGCCTTTGATCAGGTTTTCAAATTTCTCCGAATGCTCCGCCAAGCTACCGAGCAAACGGTGCAAGAGAACGAGCACGCCAGCGGCGACGATCGTGGGAAAAAATGGACCGGAGCCATTAATGGCCCGCGCCAGCATGGCGCCGAAGATGACGACGAACGCGGTGTCGAAGGCGGTCTTGCGCGCGAGCGAGCGCTTGTGCCCGAGACGCATGAAGGCGAGCGCGATTCCAAAAATAATCAGCGCGCGCAGCACGACCTGTTCGAGGTCGAGCTGCTCCGGTCGGAGGCCAATTCCGAGCAGCTGAAGAATGAAATGCCAGGCGGTAAGCATGCGTATAACTTGAGTGCGGCGGTTAAGCGGCGCGAGGAATAAATCCAGTCGCCATCGCGGCCACGATGTGAGGAACGAGGTCGATGCCAACCAAGAATTCCAGCCTGCACGGAAGCGCACCGGACAAGAGCCAGATCGTGCTCCTCCTCATTGACGTGATCAACGACCTCGAATTCCCCGAGGCGGATCAGATGCTCGACGAAGCAATCCGAATGGCGGGCAATCTCTCACGCCTGAAAGCGCGCGCGAAGAAAGCGGGTGTGCCGGCAATTTATGTGAACGACAATTTCGGGCGCTGGAAATCCGACTTCCGCGCGACGATCGAGCATTGCCTGCAGAAGAAAGTGCGTGGTCGCGAGGTGGCGGAAATTCTTCGGCCGGCGGAGGAAGATTACTTCGTGCTCAAGCCAAAACACTCAGGATTTTTCTCCACCTCACTGGAAATACTGCTGCGCTATCTGGGAGCGGAGACGCTCATCCTGACGGGCATCGCGGGAAATTTTTGCGTCCTCTTCACCGCGAACGACGCCTACATGCGCGATTACAACCTTATCATTCCGAGCGATTGCACGGTTTCAAATACGCCGGAGGAAAATGAGGGGGCGCTCGCTCTGATGCGGAAATTTCTCAAGGCCAATACGCCGCTCGGGCGGGAAGTGCAGCTGCCGCGGGCAAAGCGTGTGAAGAAACGTTAGGCGCCGGAAGGCGCGCTTTCGCCGCGGCCTGTTTTGCGCTGCAGTTCGTCGATCTTTTTCGAGGCCTCGGCTTTCGTTAGGCGCGCGTCGAATTCTTCGCCGGCTTCGCGGCAGAGAGTTTGCAAATAGGAACGTTGCGGGCCGGTCATCGCCTCAGCGCCAGTCGTCCATTCATCCGGATCTTTTTCCGGGTTGAGCGCGGCGGGCGGAATGTCGTCTGGCGGCTTCATCAAACTGCAATCGCACGCCCGTGATCGACTGGCCTTATGCGATGCCGGGAGCCATCCAGACATCCGATTGCGATTCAGTAGCATGGACAAGTTGGGAGATTTGATCAGTCGACAGAAATGGCTCGAGCCGGTCGAAGCGATCCTCGGAAAGACGGCGGATGCCCTCTTTCTCAAAGACGTGCCGGCGGGGGAAAAGGTGCGGAATTTTTTCCACGGAACGTGGCTCGGACATCCCCTTCATCCGGTTATCACCGATGTCCCGATCGGTGCCTGGACGGCCGCAACCGCGCTCGACCTTTACGAGCTATCGACTGGCGATGAGAGCCTGGCGCGGGGAAGCGACGCAGCGGTCGGAATCGGACTGATCGGCGCGGGCTGCGCGGCGCTGACCGGTTTGAACGATTGGAATTACACCTACGAGAAGCCGCGGAAAGTCGGCGCCATGCACGCCATCGTTAACCTGACCGCGACCGCC
>DASXDC010000097.1:0-6499 GCA_036490855.1 Chthoniobacterales bacterium | reverse complement strand
TCCACCGCCTACCAGTGGTCACCGCGTTTCTCCACCCTGACCAGCTACACGCTAGGCGTGATCAATTACGAAGATAGCTCGATCGGCGCCTATGAGGATCGCTTCGAACATACTTTCGGGAATGAGTTCCTGTTCCTTGTCCTGCCGACGACGACGCTGGTGGGCGATTATCGTTTCGAGATCATCGACTTCGCCACCGCGCCCCACAATTCGATGACGCACTTTGTCCTCGGCGGGATTGATCACAATTTCAATCCGCGTTTCAACGTGTCGGTCCGCGGTGGAGTGGAATTCCGGGAGTTTGATGACTTCGACGAACGCACCTCCCCCTACGGCGAAGCGACCTTGAAGTATGCACTTGGCGATCGCACCTCGATCAGTTGGACGAACCGTTACGGGCTCGATGAACCAGATGTGCCGGGCGCTCCTTCGCGCACGACCTTTCGCTCCGGCCTGAGCAGCAGCTTCGCGATCACGCCGCGTTTCGGGGCGACGCTCGCTCTCTTCTACCAGCACGATGAAAACGACGGCATCCTAACTCCGCTCACTTTCGTGCCTTCGTTCAACGAAGACTCCCTCGATATCAGCCTCGGTCTGCGTTACGAGCTAAACCGGTTTCTTGCCGCCATCGCTGGCTATAGTCACACCGAGGTCTTCTCGGATATCACCCTGCGCGAGTACGCGCGGAATCGCTATTTTCTGGGCTTAAACGCAACTTTCTAGCCCGTCCCTGCCATCCGGCAGGGCTTTTGCGCCCGGGGAATCTTCTGATAGATTCAGCGCCCGGTCGGGGAGAAGGAAATCATGGCCGAAAAAGACGAAGTGAGACTCCATTTTCTCGACTACTGGCGCGTCATTCGCGTCCGTTGGGGATTGATCCTCCTCGCCTTCCTTCTGGTCCTCATCACGAGTGCAGTCGTGACTTATTTCCAGCCGCGTGAGTACCAGTCATCGGTCTTCATCGAGGTTAAATCGATGGCGGAAAATCCGCGGATCTTCGGCAATGAAGGCAATCTTCCCTACCACGATCCGCAGCTCGCGCCGACGGTTTACCAGATCATGCAGCGCACTGGCATTCTTTATCCAGTGATCGATGAGCTCCATCTCCAGGAGAAATGGGGCCGCGGCGGTCCTCCGCCAACCCGCGAGCAGGCTTACCGGATTCTCCGCGGCAAGCTCGACCTCGATGAAGTGCGCAACACCGATCTCCTCCAGATCAGCGTTTTCGATTCCGATCCGCAACTGGCGGCCGATATCGCGAATAAGATCGTCGAAGTTTACCAGCAGAAACGCGTCCAGGAAGAGAAGGAGATTCTTAACCGCGCCGTTGAGACGATGAACGAAGAGGTCGCGAAGGAAGACAACAAAGTCGAGCAAGCCGCCAAGGAAGTCGCTCGGATTCGCGACGAAGAACACATCGTCGATCTCAATCCTGAGGGCACGGAAGAGACGATTACGGTCGACAATCAAAATGTCATCAAGCAGGAAGGTGAAGTGAACGACGCCGACACGAAAGTCGCGACGCTGAAGGCCAAGCTGCAGCAGATCGAGACGCTGAAGGGCGACGAGCTGATGCGCATGATGCCAACGCTCGAGATTCAGGATCCGACGATCCAGAAGATCTTGCCTAACTATCAAGAGACAGTCGCGAACGAAGCCACCCTTCTCAATTCTGGCCTCGGGGAAAATCATCCGCGGGTCAAAGCCTTGCGCGCGACCAAGGCGGTCTACGTCCGGCAGTTGGAGGAGCAGGTCTCAAGTGTGCGCGATGCGCTCGAGCGCAATTTGAAGTCGGCGGAAGCGACCCGCGACGAGTTGAAGAACCGCCTCGTGGCGATCAACGAGCAGCAGCTGACCTCGAAGAACCTGAGCGCGAATTACACCCGGGCGAAGAACGCCTACATCAAGGAAAAAAACCTGCGCGATGGTGTGCGCCTCCGGGCGCAGACCGAGACGATGGAAATGGCGATGCCGCGCCAGGCCGTGAGCGTGAAGCAGGTGGCCGAGCCGCCATCGGCCCCCGCCCGGCCGCGCGTCGGGCTCAATCTTGCGCTGGGCGCGCTCGTCGGCCTCGTCCTCGGGATCGCGCTCGCCTTTTTCATCGAGTATCTCGATACGAGCGTGAAGACGATGGAGGATGTCGAGACTCTGCTCGGCGTGCCGGTGCTGGCGATCATCCCGCAGGATGTGAAATTGCTCCATCGCGAGAAAGGCGATACGCCCGACGCCGAGGCTTATCGCATCCTCCGGACCAACATCGAATTCAATCGCCGCAGCCCTGACGCCAACACCGTTTCGTTCGTGAGCGGCGGGCCGGGCGAAGGGAAATCGACTACCCTCGCCAACCTCGCCTACATTTGCGCACAGGGTGGTTATTCGACGCTGATCGTCGACGCCGACCTGCGCCGCCCGGTCCAGCACGAGCTTTTCGATAAGGAGAAGAAAGCCGGCCTGACCGATTACCTCACGACGGATATCCCGCTCGAGGATGTGATTCAGCCGACGAAGGTGCCGAACCTATCGCTTCTTCCCAGCGGCGTGCTGCCGGATGATGCCGTCGGCATTCTCAACTCCCAGCGCATGTCGGACCTGATCGCCGAGCTCAAGACCCGCTTCGATATCATCTTTTTCGATTCGCCGCCGATGCTCGGCGTGAGCGACGCCTCCGTCCTCGCGAGCGAAGTGGACGAGACGATCATCGTGGTGCAGCACCGCCGTTTCCCGCGCGCGATGTTGACCCGGGTGAAGCAGGCGATCATCGGGGTCGGGGGCAATCTGCTCGGGGTCGTGCTGAACAACGTCGACCTGCGGCACGACCAGAATTACTACTACTACACCAGCTACAACAACTACTACCACCCGCGTCCCGGCGACCGCAAAGCCCGGCGCCGGCAGAAAGCCGCCGCGGCCTCGAGCAACGGCACGAGCAGCCCGGAAGAATATTAGGATGCGCGCCCTGTTTCTTTTCGGTTTCGCGCTGCTCTTTCTCGCGCCCCGTCTCTGGGCCGATGCCCTCCTGCGCCCGGGTGATCCGCTGGAGATGAGGATCAGTGGCGTTCCGGCCGACGAACAGACGCAGGTCAATAACACCTACACGGTCGATTCGAATGGGATGGTCAACATGCCTTACATCAACAAGGTGCGAGCCGAGGGTTTAACCCCGGGGCAACTGGCGAGCGCGATCGAGAGCGGGTATCGGTCGGCCGGGATTTTCACCAACCCGACGATCACGATCGTGATGCAGCCGCAGACCCGCTTCGTCAACGTCGGCGGCGCGGTCCGGGCGCCGAACCGCGTCCCATTCACGGAAGACCTCACCCTTCTGGCCGCGATCAATGCCGCGGGCGGGTTCAACGATTTCGCCGACCAGAAGCGGGTCCGCCTCCTCCGGGGCAAGGAAGCGAAGGTCTATGACGTGCGGCAATTCCGCCGCGATCCCGGGCTCGACCCGCGCCTGGAGCCGGGCGACCGGATCGAGGTGCCACAGAGCTTTTTCTAGAAACTCGCCCGGCCGGACTCGGCGGAAAACCGCCGCCCCGGCCTAGCCCTTGATCAGGCCGCGATGGCGCCAGAGGTAGCCGAGGCCGGAGTAAATCGTGAGGCCGATCGTGATCCAGAGAAGAAGATCGCCGCCGTAATGCCAGGCCTGATGCCACCAGGTCGCTCCCGGCGCGACCAGCCCCAGCTCGTGGGCGGCGAGGAGGACGAGGAAATAAACGACGGTCGCGATCTGCCAGGAGGTTTTGTGTTTCCCAAGCTTCTCCGCCGGCAGGATAACCCCGTCGGAGGAGGCAATCAGCCGCAGGCCGGTGATGAGGAAGTCGCGCGCGACCACGATCGTCGCGACCCAGGCCGGGACGGCTCCGAGCGGGACGAGGCAGATGAAGGCCGCCGCCATCATGACTTTGTCCACGAGGGGATCCATCAGCTTGCCGAAGTTGGTCACGAATCCGTAGCGCCGCGCGATCTCGCCATCGAAGTAATCGGTGATCCCGGCGACGGCGAAAAGGAGCAGCGCAATCGTGCGCCCGTGGGCCCAGGCGGAGCTGAGCGAGAGGACGAAGAAGACGGTCAGGACGAGCCGGCCGAGGGTGAGGCGGTTGGCCCAATTCATTCCGCCCGCGCCGCCGCCTCTTCCGGCCTAACGAAAAGGGGCCGCTTCCAGATCGGCACCTTCTCTTTCAACTCGGCCACGATCCAGGCGCTGGCCGAATAGGCGGCGCCGCGATGCGCGCTCTCGACCCGAAGGAAGAGCGAGGCCTCCCCGGCCCGGACGAACCCGATCCGGTGCCGTAAAATTAATCCCAGGAGATCGAACTCGGCCTGGGCCGCGCGCGCGATCATCTCCATCTGGTGCTGCGCCATCGCGTGATACGCTTCGTATTCAATCCCGGAGATCTCGCGCCCATCCTCCCGGGCGCGGACCACGCCCCAGAAATCGAGCGTCGCCCCGGTCGGTCCGTCCCAATTATTCGGGCGTGCTTCGAGCGGAGCAGTTGTGATAAGGATTTCGGGATGCCAAGTTGCCATTCGCTTTCCGCGCCCGCAGAATCTGCCAACCGGGCCGCCGACGCGATCAGGAGATACCCAAAATGAAATTGAATCAATGTGATATTGGCCTCATCGGCCTCGCCGTCATGGGCGAGAATCTCGTCCTCAACATGGAGTCGAAAGGCTTCACTGTCGCCGTCTACAACCGCACCGCCGCAGTGACGGAGAAGTTTGCCGCCGAGCGGGGGAAAGGGAAAAACATCCAGCCGACGACGACGATGGAAGAGTTCGTCGGCGCGCTCGCGCGACCGCGCAAGGCGATGATCATGGTCAAGGCCGGCGCGCCGGTTGACGCTGTGATTGCCCAGCTCGTGCCGTTGCTCGAAAAGGGCGACGTCATCATCGACGGCGGCAATTCCCTTTTCACCGACACCCAACGCCGCTGCAAGGAGCTGGAGGGGCGCGGGATTCATTTCGTCGGCTGCGGCGTCTCCGGCGGCGAAGAAGGCGCGCTCAAGGGCCCGTCCCTCATGCCGGGCGGTTCGCGCGAGTCGTGGGAGATGATCGCGCCGATCTTCCGCAAGATCGCGGCCCAGGTCGATGGGGAGCCGTGCTGCCGTTACATGGGCTCGGACGGCGCCGGGCATTACGTCAAGATGGTCCACAACGGGATCGAGTACGGCGACATGCAGCTGATCTGTGAAGCCTATGCGATTCTCAGCTCCGTCCTCGGCCTGACCTGTGACGAACTGGCCGATATCTTCACGGAATGGAACCGGGGCGACCTCGACAGCTACCTGATCGACATCACGTCCCAGATCTTTCGCAAAAAAGATCCTGAGACGGGCAAGCCGATGGTCGACGTCATCCTCGACAAAGCGGGCCAGAAAGGAACCGGCATCTGGACGCTGCAATCGGCCATCCAGCAATCGGTCGTCATCTCGACGATCAACGCCGCGGTCGAAGCGCGCGTCATCTCCTCGCGCAAGGAGGAGCGGGTCGCAGCCTCGAAGATTTTGCCCCAGCCGCAGGTCGAGAAATTCAGCGGCGACCGGGACGGGCTGGTCACGGCGGTGCGAGACGCGCTTTACGCTTCCAAGATCGTCTCCTACGCGCAGGGGATGGAATTGTTAGGCGCGGCGAGCAAGCAATTTAATTGGAAGCTCAACTTCGGCGACATCGCGACCATCTGGCGGGGCGGCTGCATCATCCGGGCGAAATTCCTCAACCGGATCGTCGAAGCCTACGGGCGCGATCCGGGATTGAATAATCTCCTCCTCGATTCCTACTTCACCGAGATCATTCGGAAGACGCAGCACAATTGGCGGGTGGCAGTCGCGACCGCGGTCGAGCAGGGGGTGGCGGTCCCGGCGTTCAGCGCGTCGTTAGGCTATTTCGACAGTTACCGGCAGGCCCGGCTCCCGGCCAACCTCCTCCAGGCGCAGCGCGATTTCTTCGGCGCGCACACCTACGAGCGGATCGACAAGCCGGGGGTTTTCCATACCGAATGGCTGGAGAGCGACAAGCATCCGCAGGAAAAACCAGCCGAGCCGAAGGAGACTCCGAGGCGGCATGCCGGGGAATAGATCGTTATGCCAATCTACGTTTACGAGACGACTGACCCGGCGAAACCGATGCGGCGGTTTGAAGTGAAGCAGAGCATGAAAGACGAGCCGCTCCGGGTTGATCCGGAGACAGGCGAATCCGTCCGGCGGATCATTTCCGGCGGCTACGGAGTGCATGTGCCTGGCGGCTCGACCGGTCCTTCAGTGGGCAAGGCCGGGGGCGGCGGCTGCGGGTCCGGTTGCGGCTGTCATCACTGACCGCGCATTATTCGGAGCCGGCGGAACGCAGCGGCGAAGTCTGGGCGCGCCTAACGAAAATCGTGGGAGGCGCTCCCGCCCGCCTGGGCCTGGGCGAGCGGGTGAATCTTTCTCGCTCTCACGAGGACGACGTTCTCCGTGTTCTGCACTTCGCCTTCAATAACCAGAAACGGTTCCTCCGTAAT